>DAIUKN010000395.1:0-3636 GCA_036848195.1 Bacteroidota bacterium | reverse complement strand
GAGGCGCGGAAAAGTCAACGATCAGAACCAGGACTTCGAGGCTCACGACAACGTCATAGTCCTGTCGGACAGCGGCACGGTGCTTCGCACCGAGCGCCTGTTCTGGGATAATGCCACACGGAAGATTCACACCGACGCGTTCGTGGACATTGTCTCGCGAACGGAGCACATCATGGGTCACGGCATGGTGAGCGATCAGGGAATGAAGAACTACCGGATCTTCAAAGTGACCGGCCAGGCGGTGATGGATGGCCAGTAACCTGCGGGGAGGCCGGTTGCGGGGGAGAGGCTTCGGCATCCTGCTGGCGCTGGCGGGAGTATTTTTTTCTGACAGTGTCCTGGCACAGGAAGGGAAGGTCATCGTCCTCGAGAGAACCGACAGCCTCGTCGCCAAGGTCATCGACGGCGAAGATGCGCGCGACTTCATCGGCCACGTCAGAATCCTTCAGGACAACGTGCACATTTCCTGCGACCGCGCGCTGCAATTTATCCGGCGGGGGCGACTCGTGCTGACCGGCAACGTCGTGGTGACCGACGACAGCGTTACGCTCCGGGCACCGGAGGCCGTCTACATGCGCGATGAGCGGACCGCCGAGGCAACAGGAAGCATTGCGCTGGACGACGGGAAGTCGCTGCTGACCGCCCGGTACGGGAAGTATTTCGTGGATCAACGGATCGCCATCTTCCGTGACCGGGTGCGTGCGCGCGATTCCGTATCGGTCATGACGGCGGATTCGCTCACGTACTTTCGAAACGATCGCCGTTCGATTGCCGACGGGCATGTGACGGTGATCAACGCCGCTGACCGCGTGACCATCACCGGCGGTCATCTCGATCACCGGGCAGAGCCCGACTATAGCCGGATGACCGTGAACCCCGTGCTTGTGCAGCTCGACAGCACGGAGGGCGCTCGTGACACGCTCGTCGTCCGGGCGAACGTCATGGAGGCGTACCGCGATTCGGTCAGGCGCATGGTGGCCACCGACAGCGTGGAGATCGTCCGCGCGGATCTTGCCGCGGTCTGCGGACGTGCGGTCTTTTACACCGCGGCGGACAGCATCCTGCTGAGAAAATCGCCGATCATCTGGTACCGTGATACACAGGTGACGGGAGATTCGGTCAATGTCTACCTGAAAGAGCGTCAGCTGCACCGGGTGGACGTGACGGGGGAGGCTTTCGCGGTCTCGCGAAGCGACTCGGTCTCCAAAGACCGTTTCGATCAGCTGAACGGAGAAATGCTCCGGATGCTGTTTGCGGACAAAGTGCTGCACAGGATCGAGGTCGAAGTTCACGCGACCAGCGTCTATCACCTGACGGAAGATTCCCTCGCCAACGGGCTGAACAAGACCAGCGGGGATACGATCATCATGATGTTCGAGGAGGGGAAGGTCAGGAACATCAAGGTGATAGGGGGAGTGGAAGGACGATATGTGCCGGAGAACCTTGTGAAGAACCGTGAAGAAGAATACCGGATTCCGGGCTTCCGGTGGATCGAGCGGAGACCAAAGGCCGCCTCGGCTTCCGGAAAGGAGAGAAAGACGGCAGTGCAACCGAAGAGAATCAACAGGATTCCGTAACACCAGCGACCGGGGAGAGGTATGACCGACGACTCACGCCCCAACGGGGTCATGAAGCTGCGCTCCGAAGGGCTCGTCAAACGCTACAAGAAAAGAACCGTCGTCAAGGACGTCAGCGTGGAGGTCAGCCAGGGAGAGGTGGTGGGTTTGCTCGGACCGAA
The DNA here is from genome assembly GCA_036848195.1 of Bacteroidota bacterium. Taxonomy (GTDB): domain Bacteria; phylum Bacteroidota; class Ignavibacteria; order UBA10030; family UBA6906; genus DAIUKN01. The sequence goes on along the minus strand of DAIUKN010000395.1, from coordinate 1,898 downwards.
CGGGGCAGGGAAGACAACCACGTTTTACATGATCGTCGGGATGATCAGGCCCGACGAGGGGCGGGTATTTCTGGACGAAGCCGAGATCACCCGGACGGCGATGTACCAACGGGCGCGCAGCGGGATCGGCTATCTTCCCCAGGAAGCCTCAATCTTCCGGAAGCTGAGCGTGGAGGAGAATATTCTCGCCGTGCTGCAGATGATGGACCTGTCAGCCGGCGAACGCAGAAGCCGGTGCGAACGGCTGATGAGCGAATTTACCATCACCCACCTCGCGCGGAGCAAGGGGTACATGCTTTCCGGCGGCGAACGGCGAAGGACCGAAATCGCCCGCGCCCTGGCGATGGAGCCGAAATTCATCCTTCTGGACGAACCGTTTGCCGGGATCGATCCGATCGCCGTCGAGGAGATCATGAAGATCGTCGGCAGCCTGAAGCGGAAGGGGATCGGCGTTCTCGTGACCGATCACAACGTGCACGAAACGCTGTCGATCACCGACCGCGCGTATCTCCTCTTTGAAGGGCAGATCCTGAAGGGGGGGACTTCGGAATTCCTCGCCAACGACCCTGAGGCCCGGAAGCTCTATCTGGGGGAACACTTCAAACTGGATCGCTATCAATAAGGCGGGAACCCTCCGGCGCCCCCGGACGTTCATAGTAATGAGTCCACGTTGCTTTCGATCAATCAGAAAAGGAGAACGAATGAAGCACATGGTGTCTGTGATGATCCTTGCAGTCCTGGTTGCCGTTGCGGCCCCGGGTCAGGAAAAGAATACCGCCGGAGAATTATCGAAAATGAGCGGCTACGTCGTCGATCAGATGTGCGGAAAGGGGATTGCGAAGAAGGCCAATCCGATGGAGAAGGCTGCGGGTCACACAAAGGAATGTGCACTGGAAGACGCGTGCGCCGCATCCGGCTACGGAATCTTTACAGGTGGGAAGTGGTTGAAATTCGACCCGGCCGGGAGCAGGATGGCGAAGGACGCCATTTCGAAATCAAAAAGGGAAAAAGGCCTGATGTTCGAAGTGACGGGGAAAATCGATGGAGATGTTCTGGCTGTGTCGGGACTCAAGGAAACTTCCCCCGACAAAAAGCCGGAGATGAAGTGAACGGAAGAAGCATCTGGTCGAATCCGGTGCTCACCCCCTCAGCGGGGGGTGAGTACCGGAGAGTGTAATCCTATCCATCCTTCTTTTCAGAACCTTTCTCTCCCCCCTCTTTTTTCTGTTTTGTCTTCTTCTCGCCGGGCGTTTCCGTTTTCTCGGTCTTCTGGCCGGTGGTATCTGATTTCTCGGTCTTCTCGCCGGAAGTTTCTTTCTTCTCGATCCCCGTTTCGGCAGTTTCCTTTTTCCGGTCCTGCTTGCCGGTTGAGGCCGGCTCCTTCTTGTAGTCCGTCAGATAGAAACCGCTCCCCTTGAAAATGAGCCCCGCACCCCCGCTCATCACACGCGCCAGGTTGTCGGTTTTGCATTCAGGGCAGCGGAGGAGCGGCTGTTCGTTCATGGACTGCAGCTCTTCCAGCTCGTGGCCACAGTTCTTGCACTGATACCGGTACGTGGGCATATTTTGCTCGACTTTCGCTCTTGGAGAATGAGTAGTCAGGCCACTTGGTCAGGCCAGACGGCATTATTGCGAGCTTTCGCAGAGATCGGGTCGCAGCCTGGACGGTCAGACCATCAGGTCAGACCATCAGGTCAGACCACTTACTCCATTCTGAGACCCGATACTAGGACAACTCTTCCAGACCCTTCTTCAGGCGGCGAAGCCCCTCGCTGAGCTGCTCCACCGGACAGGAGAACGACAGACGCAGGCAGTCGTCGGCGCCGAAGGCAGTGCCGGGAACAAGCCCCACGTGGTACTCATCAAGAAGGTGGTGCGCCAGCTCGATACTCGTGCTG
>DAIUKN010000394.1:0-3650 GCA_036848195.1 Bacteroidota bacterium | reverse complement strand
TTACGGCCCTGGCCGTTCTTGCTGCAATCAACGGAATCGCCGCAATTCTTCTGGCTCTCCATTCCGGCCACCGCCACCTGGCGGTGCTTTCGGGACTCGCCATGCTGGGTGTGGTGATGGTGGCGCTCATTGCGGATCCAGGGTCAGTCGCGAGGCAGCTCCTCTTCCCCGGCCAGGATCTGGTGTTTCACGCTGACACGCCTTACGGCGCAATCGTGGTCACCGAGCAATCCGGCCAGAAGAATGTCTTCGAAAACTCGATGCTTCTTTACTCGACGGGCGAACCAATCGCAAACGAAGAGTCGGTGCATTATGCGATGCTCCAGCATCCCTCTCCGGCTTCTGTTCTCCTTGTCTCCGGCGGAATCGCCGGGACGACGGAGGAGATCCTAAAATACGGCGTGAGACGTATCGACTACGTTGAACTGAATCCCTGGATCATCGTTATCGGGCGGAAGCTGACCGACGCACTCTCGGACCCCCGGATCCACGTGATAACCGAGGATCTACGGCTGTTCATCGCCAATGCCGCTGAACGGTACGATGTTGCGCTCATCAATGTGCCGGACCCTACCACCGTGCAGATCAACCGGATGTACACCGTGGAATGTCTCCAGCAACTGAAAAGGGTGCTCAACCCCGGAGGAGTAGTCTCCTATGGGCTTAGCGGCGTCTCCGACTACTACGGCAGCCAGGCGCGCCGGATTCATTCAACGCTGTTCAATACCCTGGCGTCGGTATTTCGAAATGTGCTCATCGTTCCGGGTGAGAAGAACTACTTCCTGGCATCAGATGCACCGCTTCGTTCGGATGTGGGAAGACTGACCGTCGAGAGAGGGATCAACACTATTTACGTGAATCCCTACTATATCGAGGACCGCTCGGTTGCGGAACGGAGCAACGATATCATGAAGACGCTTGACAAGGATGCTCCACTGAACCGTGACTTTGTCCCGGTGGCTCAGTTCCGACAGCTCGAATACTGGCTGGCGTACTTCCGGGAGAACCCGTGGATCTCGGGCGTGGGTGTAGCGCTCCTGCTCGGACTGATCGTGACCAGGACAAACCCGGTGGGTTTCGGCGTGCTCGTCGATGGCTTTGTTGCTTCTTCGATCGAGATTGTCCTGATCATTGCGTTCCAAATCCTCTATGGCTACGTTTTCGAAGCGGTTAGCGTGCTGATCGCGATCTTCATGGCCGGTCTTGCCATCGGGTCGTCCGCTGGCCGCAGGCTGTGGCCTGTGAAACCTGTCCAGGGTTTCGTTGCCGTGCAGTTCTCCCTTGTTCTGTTCTGCCTTGTCCTGCCTCTTGTGCTGATTCTTCTCCGCGACGCCGGGATCGGCTCGGTCGCCGTCCGCGGGATGATCGCCGTCATGCTGATGGCGGGGGCGGTGCAGGTGGGCATGGCATTCTCGCTGGGTACCAGGATTCTACCCGGTGAAGCCGGGTCGGTGGGTGGTACCCTGTACGGACTTGATCTTATCGGTTCGGCGGCAGGTGCATTACTCGTGGCATCAGTACTCATTCCGCTGGCGGGGCTGACCGCCGGGAGCTGGATTCTCGCGGCGGTCTGCCTTGTCGCGGCCTTGATTGCACTGTTTGGCAGGAAGGCGTATGCCACTTCTGCTTCTTGAATGGAGGGATGTATGAAGAAACGCGATTTCCTGAAAGACTGTTGTCTTGGGCTGGGCGGGCTGACGTGCGGGCTTTTCAGGTCCGACACCGGTGGTGGATTTCTGCCGTTGTTGCCCAGCCAGGGTGGTCAGGGTGAGAAACCCGGGAGGTGGAGCAAGGAAGCCCTCTTTACCGCCGAGACGGCGGCAGGAGTTCTTTGCCTGAAATGCCCGAATGCTTGCGTTCTGGATCGCAACCAGGCTGGGCGCTGCAGAAATCGGATAAATTACGGGGGAAAGGTCTACTCAATCGCATATGGCAACCCATGTGCGGTTCATATCGACCCGATAGAGAAGAAGCCGCTATTTCATTTTCTCCCATCAACGCGTGCCTTCTCCATTGCCACTGCAGGCTGCAACCTTGCCTGCCTGAACTGTCAGAACTGGCAGATTTCTCAGGTCAGTCCAAAGGATACCGAGAATGCCGACCTGATGCCGTCGGCGGTAGTGGAAGAGTGCCTACGATCGCACTGCGAGTCGATCGCGTACACCTACTCCGAACCAACAACATTCTATGAATATGCATATGACACTGCCACGCTGGCAAGGGCGAGGAGAGTCAGAAATGTCTGGAAGTCCAACGGCTACATTCTTGAAGATCCCCTCCGAAAGCTGTGCAAGGTTATCGATGCTGCTAACATCGACCTGAAGAGCTTTGACGATGGAACCTACAGGCGCCTGAACGGTGGGACGTTGGCGCCGGTGCTCAAGACACTTCAGGTCTTCAAAGAGGAAGGGGTCTGGTTGGAGATCACGAATCTCCTGATCCCCGGCTGGTCGGATAACCTGGAGATGATCAAGAGAATGTGCGAATGGTTCTGTGCAAGCGGGCTTCAGGATTGTCCGCTGCACTTCAGCCGTTTCACGCCGCTCTACAAGCTCGCTCACCTTCCCGCGACGCCGGTTGCGACGCTTGAGAAAGCAAGAAACCTAGCACTCGAAGCGGGGGTCCGGTATGTCTATATCGGAAACGTTCCGGGCCATCCTGCCGAAAACACGTTCTGTCACCATTGTCACCGGCAGGTGGTGGAGAGAAAAGGGTTTGTCATCATTCAAAACGCAGTAGTCAAGGGCTCCTGCCAATACTGTGGCGGGAAAATCCCCGGGGTATGGAGCTAGAATGGCCCATTCGTGTCCTGCGACGCCCTCCTTCATCTGTTGCAACATCAGAAAGAAGATACTACCTTGATGTACCATCGACCAACCAATCCTCTTCCAAATCGATACTGACACCAATGACCCACCTGGTCTTTGTCCCCATGTGCCGAACACTCCTGCTCGTGATCTTCCTCCATCTTGCCGCACTTGGTGCACCGGAAGTCCGGCCAGCAGATTCGGGGACGATACATATCATCCCAAAACCGGCTCAGATTCGACTTCTTTCCGGGACATTCACGTTGTCTGCCGGTACGTCGATCGTGACTCCCTCAAGAGATGGGCTCCTCCTGCAGCTTGGAAAGACCCTGGCAGGGAACATTCTCGAATCCACGGGTATCGGGCTGAGAGTCATCGACGTGGCGCCGAGGGAGAAGGGCGCAATCAGTCTTTTGCTGGACGAGAGCCTGAAGGATCTCGGGGCCGAGGGGTATGCCCTCACCGTGAACGATCGTGGAATATCGCTCCGATCGTCAGAGACCGCCGGAATTTTCCGCGGCATCCAGACCATCCGCCAGCTGCTTCCCGCCGGGACCATCGGGAACACGGGGAGTCCGCGAAAGGTGTCGGTCCCCTGCGTTGAGATCCGTGACCGGCCGAGGTTTCGGTGGAGAGGGATGTTGCTCGACTGCGGCCGTCATTTCATGTCAAAGGAGTTCATGAAGCGGACAATCGACTGGCTCGCCTACTACAAGCTGAACACCCTTCACTGGCATCTTACCGAGGATCAGGGGTGGCGGATTGAGATTAAGAAGTACCCGCTCCTGACGAAGATCGGTGCCTGGCGAACATATGAGGACGGGACCGTCTATGGCGGTTTCT
>DAIUKN010000393.1:0-3655 GCA_036848195.1 Bacteroidota bacterium | reverse complement strand
GTCTTCGAGAATTCCGAGGAAGAGGAAGAGGAAGAGAATCTGAGGAAGAAACGTCACAACGGCAGCTACGCCGCCGATGGCACCTGAGACAATCAGGTCTCGAAGAGCCCCCGGCGGCATCAAGCGAGAAACCCCCGCTCCCATCGTGTCGAAGGCTCTCCCGATCCACTCCATGGGAACTTCCGCCCAGGAGAAGATAGCCTGGAACACGATGGCCATCAGCACGAAGAAAATCGCCGGTCCCCAGATGCGATGCGTCAGGATTCTGTCGAGCCGGTCGCTGATGGTCGCGCCTGTGCGCGGGGTGTGCGGCGCGACCCTGCTGCAGATGGCGGTGATCCAAAGGTACCGCGACTCCACCGCCACGGTCTGCCGGTTGATCCCGAGGAAGTCGAGTTTCCGGTGATCCTTGATCACGTGGGCGTGGATCTCCGGTACAAAGCGCCCGCCGACCTCGTCGGGTGGTCCATTCTGCGCGAGAAGACCGAGCGCTTCGTGAAACGCTACAGGCCCGGCGAGCCGGTGATGCTCGCGGAGCATGCCGGAGAGCTCCTCCCATTCTCTCCGGAAGGCTTCGGGGAGCGGCCACTGGCGCGGTCTGCCTGTTGCCGATCTGGTGGTTTCAATTGCCTGTATCAGCGCGCGGATTCCGTCTCCCTTGCTCGCCACCATGGGAACGACCGGCACGCCGAGCTCTCGGGCGAGCCCGCGGTGGTCAACCCGGATTCCATCGCGCGCGGCGATATCCACCATGTTGAGCGCAACGACGAGCGGGATCTCCTGGTCCAGAAGCTGACTGACGAGGTAGAGGTTCCGTTCGAGGTTGCTTGCATCGACGACGCACACGACGAGATCGGGGCGGGGGGTATGGTGCGACTGGCCGAGGATGATCTCGGTTGCTATCCGCTCGTCAGGGGCGTTCGCATTCAGACTGTACGTGCCGGGCAGGTCGAGCAGGGTGGCGTGACCCCCCTCCTCCAGCGTGAGCCTTCCCTCTTTTTTCTCGACGGTCACGCCGGGATAGTTGCCAATTTTCTGACGCAACCCGGTCAGAGCGTTAAAGACCGTGGTCTTCCCCGCGTTGGGGTTTCCGACAAGGGCAACCGTTCGAGGGCGGATTATTTGAGATCCGGCATCACGCATGGGAGTGGACCGGCCTACTGATCGGAAGAAACAAAGATGGTGCTGGCCAGGCGCCTGTCCAGGCCGATTCTGGTATTGTGGATGGCGCAGATGATGTTGCCGTGGCCCTTCATGACGCACGAGACGACGGTATGCTCGCATAGCCCGAGTTCGCGGAGTCGCTGTGATACCTCGGGCTGGGCACGGAGAGAATGGATGCGCACCGATGCACCCAGGGGAGCGTCAGACAGTGTCATTGTGTCAATCCTTTTTGCACTTCGAGCACGTCCCAAAAATCTGCAGGGAGGAGCTCTGAGGGAAGAATTGCCTCTCATTGCAGACGTCTTCCTGCATCCGCTCGAGCTTTTCGTGGACAAATTCAATGATGTCGCCGCACTCAAGGCAGATCAGATGGTGGTGCTGGGGGCGGCCCAAAACCTTTTCGTATCGGGAAGTGTTCTCGGCAAACCGGTACTTCGACACGAGTCCGGCATCCTTGAGAAGATCGAGGGAGTTGTAGACGGTTGCCTTGGAGATCTTCATCCCGCTTGTGATGAGGCGGTAATAGAGATTCTCTGCATCAAAATGCCCCTGGGTTTCCAGGACGGCGTCAAGCACAGCAAATCGCTCCGGCGTGGCCCGCAGTTTTCCCTGAGTTTTCAGGTACTTGCTCAGAATCTCGTGTGCTGCCTCAGAATTCATAACTTGTTCCTATTTAGAATTGGTCTAAATAAAAATAACAAAAAACTCCCGGTCTGTCAAGTGAAATCTCTTAGAAGTTTTTGAATTCTGGCAGTCATTTTGCACCTGGAAATCTTTGGAAATTGGAAGAATTTGCTTGCGTTTTTCTTCCAGATTGGCTTATATTACAGAATAGAGAGTTAGCATGTGCTATTAAACTGTCGTAGTGAGTGAAGCACGTTAAGAGTAGATATCTCAGTGGGAACCGGATAGTGCCATCGCCGATTCCCAAGAACGTCTCGCTTCTGGAGTTGGTTGATAGTTACTTTCAGGCCTACAATGCTGCACGTTTGAGGGAAGCGTGCCAGCTTTATGCGAAGAAGATGCTGGAGAGCGACGTTACGATCGGGATGAGCCTCACCGGGGCACTGACCCCTGCAGGACTCGGTGGATCCTGCGTGGTCCCGCTGATCAAGAGCGGGTTTGTTGACTGGATTGTGAGTACCGGTGCGAACCTATACCACGACACGCATTTCGCAATTGGCCATACTCTCCACAGGGGAAGCCCGTTTATCGATGACCGCGCCCTACGTCAAGAGGGAGTCATACGGATTTACGATATCCTGTTCGATTACCGCGTTTTGCTGAGCACCGACAAATTCTTCAGGACGGTGATCAGGAAGGAGGAATTCCAGAAGGAGATGGGGACTGCGGAGCTCCATTACCGTCTGGGAAAATACGTCGCGGAGCGAGAAAGAGTTCTGAAAATCAAGCAGAGCAGTCTTCTGGCCACCGCGTACAGGTGCGGCGTTCCCGTCTACACATCTTCTCCCGGTGACAGTTCAATTGGGATGAATATCGCTGAAATTCAACTTTCCGGGTACAAGACTCGAATCGATGTTCTCCGGGACGTCAACGAGACTGCCTCCATCGTTCTCGACGCGAAACGGCGGGGTGGGCGAAGCGGGGTTGTGATATTTGGGGGTGGTTCCCCGAAGAATTTCATGCTTCAGACCGAGCCGCAAATTCAAGAGGTGTTGAATATTAAGGAAAAGGGGCACGATTTCTTCCTCCAGATTACGGATGCACGCCCGGATACTGGGGGACTCTCCGGCGCGACGCCGTCTGAGGCTGTCAGCTGGGGGAAAATCGATCCGGACAAACTCCCCGATACGGTCGTTGCGTACGTGGATTCGACGATTGCGATGCCAATACTTGCCTCATATGCGATGGCCAAGCGTCGTCCCCGAAAACTGAAGAGATTGTATGATCGGCGGGATAGTCTACTGGAAGATCTTCGGAAGGAATACCTCAAGAGGCGGCGCAAAAACTAACAACCAACAAAAGGAGGGAACCAATGAACAGGCTACAGGAACTACGCGAATTGCTCACGACGTTCGAAAAGGACTTTGTGAAGTTTTACGAAAAGGGGAACAAATCGGCAGGAACCCGGGTTCGTAAGCATATGAACGAGCTGAAGCGGAAGGCACAGGAAATCCGAAAGGAAGTCCAGGAAGTAAAGGCGCAGGCAAAAACCGAGACCGGGCAGCCCCAGTCCTAAGCACCAGGGCGTTGTTTTCCAAAATCGATGTGGCGCTCCTCGTTGGCCATGGTGGGATGGTCAGCGGGGAGCGTTTTGCTGTTGTCATCTCCATCGGTAGACGAGAGCGATGATTCAGGACTCTGAAGGTACCGGGTACGGCGCTCATGGCCTGACCCAAGAGATTCGCGTGCTTTGGCTGCCGGCGCTCCTCATGGTGGCTGTCCTGGCTGTCTACTGGGGCGTTCTGGGCCACCAGTTTCTCGAGTTCGACGACAACACGTATGTGTATGAAAATCCTCTGATATACCC
>DAIUKN010000392.1:0-3656 GCA_036848195.1 Bacteroidota bacterium | reverse complement strand
GCCTCCGGGGGTGTGATTACCCATTTTGTTGCAGTGAAGGAAGACATCACCGCCCGAAAGCGCTTCGATCAGGAGCTGAGGATTCTTCTCGATGTTTCCAACAAACTCCATACGGTCAAATCGTTCGTGGACGTCGGCGAGGCCGTCTTCGGTACGCTCCAGGGACACCGCTATGGGAGCCGGGGATCGCTGGCTGTTTACGACGAAGGCGCGGACGAGTACCGCGTCGTCTTCAGGAGCGACGGGCACAACGCAGCCGGACCGGATGTGAAATCGTTGAAACTGGCCGAAGTGGGCTCTTTCAGCCGGATCGCGATCGATCAAAAAACCACGCTTCTCGTTGATGACACTTACGGGCCCTTTGCCCTCGGCGTGGATCCGGCGCTGGAGGCCTTCCCCCGATCGACGCTCGCGTTCATCCCGCTGTATCACAAGAAGCAGTTGGTTGGACTCATCAGCGTTGCCAGCAGCGGAGCACAGTCGCTGGACAAGCAGGCCCAGAGCCTGCTGGAGAGCGTTGCGCGCTACCTCGGCCTTACAATAGGGGACCTTCTGACCGCCCAGCGACGACAGCAGGTGGAAAACGCCCTGCGCGAAAGCGAGGAGAGGTTTAGAAATGTTGCCGCCTCGGCGCAGGACGCAATCCTCACCATCGACGACCGGCAGAAGATCGTCTATTGGAATAACGCAGCGGAGAAGATATTCGGCTACTCCCGCGAGGCAGCCGAAGGGAAATCGGTCCGCTTGCTTATCACGGATCGAGCCCGCTCCGCGGCATTCCTGGAGGGCCTCGGCACTCTCCGGGAGCAGGGAACGAACGCGGCTGCGGGAAGGATCCTCGAGCTTGTTGCCGTACGGGCCAACGGTACGGAATTCCCCGTGGAGGTGTCGTTCTCTCCGATGCAGGTAGGGTTACGCTGGCATGCCGTCGCGATCGTCAGGGACATCACCGAACGCCGGCAGGCTGAAGAGGAACTGGCTGAGCAGACTAACCGGCTCATCGAGGCAAAGTCGCGTGCCGAAGACCAGGCCCGCATGCTGAAAGCCCAGGCGGAGGAACTCGCCCTCGCGAAGGAGGAAGCCCTCCAGGCCCTGCGATTCAAGTCCGAGTTTGTCGCCAATATGAGCCACGAAATCCGGACTCCCATGAATGGCGTGATTGGGATGACCGGGCTTCTCATGGACACCGATCTCTCTGCGGAGCAGAGGGAGTACACGGAGATCATCCGCACATCCGGTGAAGCCCTTCTCGGGCTCATTAATGACATTCTGGACTTTTCCAAGATGGAGGCGGGAAAGCTTTCGCTGGAGATGGTGGATTTTGACCTCCGGACCGCAGTTGAGGAGGTGGTCGATCTCCTGGCTCCGAAAGCCTACGAGAAAGAGCTGGAGGTTGCATGTTCGATTGAGCCCGAGATGCCGGTGGCCCTCCACGGAGATCCGGGAAGGATCCGCCAGATTCTGCTGAACCTTCTTGGAAACGCCATCAAGTTCACCGACCAGGGGGAAGTGTCCGTCACCGTCGAACCGGTCGAAGAAACGGCAACCGACATATTCATCCGGTGTTCGATTCGTGACACCGGCATCGGGATCTCGTTGGAAGGGAGGAAACTTCTGTTCCAGTCGTTCTCCCAGGCGGACGGCTCGACGACGCGCAGGTATGGCGGGACGGGACTCGGGCTGACGATCTCCAAGCAGCTGGCAGAACTGATGGGAGGTCAGATCGGAGTTGAGAGTGCGTACGGGGAAGGGAGTGAGTTCTGGTTCACGCTCTGGCTCCGGAAGCAGGCCGGTGTTTCAAAACCTCCTGCCGGCGTTGCGTCCCTGAAAGGCGCCCGCGTCCTGATTGTGGATGACAATGAGACGAACCGGAAGATCCTCTCACATATGGCCACGTCGTGGGGGATGCGGAACACCCGGGTTGGTGGGGGGCATGCCGCTCTCGAGGAACTCCAAGCCGCAGTTGCCGGCGGCGATCCCTATGTTCTTGCCCTTCTCGACGGCCAGATGCCGGTGATGGACGGGATAACATTGGCCCGCAACATCAAGGCGGATCCTGCGATCGCCCCGACGAGACTCCTCTTGCTTACTTCCATGGGGAGGAGCGGAAGCATGCGGGGATTGGGGTCCGGGATCGAAGCGTGTCTGACAAAGCCGATAAAGCAGTCGGCGCTCCTCGATGCAATCACCACGATCCTGAGCGATGTCGTTCTGCAGGCAAACGGGAAAGAGAGCTCCGGACAGGAAAAAGAAGCTCAAGAGGCCCGCCGGCTTGCGGACGGCCTTCGTGTCCTCGTAGCGGAGGACAACTCGGTGAACCAGAAGGTAGCCCTTCGCATGCTTGAAAAGCTTGGCTGTCGCGCGGATGTCGTAGCAAACGGCCTCGAAGCTGTGGAAGCGCTGCGGCGGATCCCGTACGATCTGGTCTTGATGGACTGCAACATGCCCGAAATGGACGGTTTTGCGGCTACCGCAAGCATTCGCGGCATGGAAGGGTCCGCGCGGCATACGGTGGTGGTAGCGATGACCGCCAACGCTCTGGACGGCGACCGTGCCCGTTGCCTCGCCGCCGGAATGGATGACTATATCTCGAAGCCGGTGACGCAGATCGATCTGGCGGCCAAGATTGCGCTCTGGGTGCACCCGAACGGCGACAATCATCCTTCCGGCGAGTCCAGTCATTTCGGGGTCAGCGGATCGGGAGGGATCGATCATGTGCGAATAGCAGAGCTTGCCGAGCTGGCCGACAATGGTGACCCTCAATGGCTCCGCGGCCTGGTCGAGAAGTATGTCGAAGATGCTGCGGGGCGGGTGACCGCGCTCGCAGAAGCCGCTGCAGGGGGGGATCCGGTGCGTCTTGAATGTCACGCCCATGCTCTCAAAGGGAGCAGCAGCAACCTCGGAGTGGTCCGTGTCGCACGGCTCTGCGAAAAGTTGCAGCTCCTCGGGCGGTCGAACACGGTGGAGGGTGCCACCGAAGTCGTCGCCGAGCTGGAGGGAGAATTTATCACTGCACAGAATGAACTGAGGGGAATATGCCAGACAATGGCGAACAGGGCCTGAAAATTCTCATTGCCGAAGACGACCCGGCTTCCGGGCGGCTGCTTTCCGCGTCCCTGAAGAAGCTGGGGTACGACGTCGTCCTCACTCCGAACGGCAGGGATGCGTGGTACTCGTTCCTGAGTGAGCGTCCGCGCATCGTCGTGACGGACTGGATGATGCCGCTCGTCGATGGTGTCGAGCTCTGCTCCAAAATCCGAGCGGAAGGTCGTGCACAGTACACGTACGTCATTCTCCTGACTGCTCTGAGCGGCAAGGAACGGTTCATGGAGGGGATGCGTGCTGGAGCTGATGATTTTATCACGAAGCCGTTCGATCTTGAAGCCCTGCGCGTGCGACTGAAGGTGGCAGAACGGATCCTCGGGCTGCAGCAAAGAGTCACTGCCCTTAAAGGCCTGCTGCCGATTTGCTCGTATTGCCGGAGAATCCGGGACGACGCGGGCACGTGGCATGGTCTGGAAGACTACGTGACATCGAGGACCGAAACGTCATTTGCGCACACCCTGTGCCCAGAATGTCTGTCCAGGGAGGCGCAGGTGATGGAAGGTCAGAAAGAACGGGAAGCGTCATGAATATCCTGATCGCAGAAGACGATC
>DAIUKN010000391.1:0-3659 GCA_036848195.1 Bacteroidota bacterium | reverse complement strand
GGATTTTGCCTCGGTCAGAAGCCAGTTGGAGCTCTACCAGGCGTTTCAGGATGCGTCCGGCAAGATCTATCACGAACTGACAACCAGCGGCGTTGTGCACTTCGATGCGGCCGATGCGACGCCGCTGTACGTCATTCTGGCAGGGCACTACCTCAGGGCATCTGGTGACACGGAGTTTATCCGGAAGAGCTGGCCGAGTCTTCAACGCGCCATGGATTTTCTCTATTCGACTGACACCGACGGTGACGGGTTGATCGAGAACACCGATGTGGGCCATGGCTGGATGGAGCCTGGGGGGTCAATCTTTGGCGCGCACAGCGAGATGCATCTCTCCGTCCTCTGGGCACAGGCGCTGGCAGAAGCCGCAACTTTGGCAGATATCGTCCGGCAGGAGCATTTGAGGAGCAGGTACAGTGCCGATGCGGAAAGGGTCCGCCAAATCCTGAACGGACCCTTCTGGAACCCGGCGACGAAGTTCTACCACTACGGGAAGATGATTGACGGAACTTTCAGGCCCGAGCGGACGGCGTTGGCGGCGGCAGGTGCGCTGTTCGGCATGCTTGACGATGTGAAATCGAACCAGGTGCTGGAGATTCTGGAGGGCAACGGGTTCTCGACCAACTGGTGGGTTCGCATTGTAAGTGCAGAATCACCCGTCTACAATCCCCGCAGCTACCAGGAGGGGAGTGTCTGGCCGCTGATGACGGGCTGGACGGCACTCGGAGAGTACACATACGGGCGTTCAGCGCAGGCCTTCTCGCATCTGATGAACACCATGCTCATCAAGAATCTCTGGTCGCTCGGATTCGTCCAGGAGGTCATGCATGGCTCGGTCAACCGGCCGGCCGGGGTGTGTCCGCACCAGTGCTGGTCGGAGACGAACATCCTGCATCCGGCAATTGAAGGGCTGATCGGGTGGAAGCCCGATGCGCCGCATGGGACGGTCACACTCAGCCCCCGTTTCCCCCTGCACTGGGATTCGGTCACAGTGTCGAACTTGCGCATGGGACAGACGCTCCTGACGTTCACCATGATCCGCTCGTTGCGTACGACGAGATATGAGGTGCGGCGGATCGGTGGTCCGCCGTGCGAGGTTCGTTTGGCGCCGGAAATACCCGTGAGTATGGAAATCACGGCAATCAAGGCCAATGGAAGACCGATCTCCTTCGACCGGGCCACGTTTCGTAGTCTGCTCCGGACACCTGTTTCCGTAACGGTGAACAAGTCGGTCTCGTTAGTTCTGGAGCACACCGGCGGCATAGGAATGATTCCTTTGGTGCTTCACCCGGCCCCGGGTGACAGTGCGCCGGGAGCGCGTATCATTTCAGCCGACCTGCAGGATGGATCGTACGTCGTCACTGTCGAAGGGAGGCAGGGAACTACGGCGGTCTTTCCCATCACGTTTTTTGATCATGCGCTTCCCTCTGTTCAGGGGGCGCAGATACGTCCTGGCGCCCGACGAGGGAGAGCTGAACTTCTCGTTGTCTTCGATCGCTCTGCGTCCGCCGTGCAGCGGAAGACTGTCACTCTCGCGCTGAGGTAGGGGGAATCAGCACATGAAACGCAAATTGCATGTGTCAAAAACAGACGGGCAGAAGGGTTCGCGCCGGGTCACAGCCCGCGATGTTGCCGGCAGGCTCGGGCTGTCGACGATGACGGTTTCCCGGGCGCTCAATCAGCGGCCCAACGTCGATGAGGAAACGCGTGCGCTGGTTTTCAGGACTGCGCAGAAGCTCGGATACAGTCGGAATGAAATCGCGAAGAGTCTGGCGCTGAGCAGGACCAACACTATCGGCGTCGTCGTGCCGGAGATTTCCCATTCATTCTTCCCGGAAGCGATACGCGGGATCGAAGAGGTCATGTACAATGCGGGGTATCAACTGATGCTGACCCACTCCGCGGAAGTAGCCCTTCGTGAGCGGGACGCGATCCACATGCTCGAATCGAAGCGGGTAGACGGCATCCTCATTTCAACTGCCCAGGATATCACCGATTCGGACGTCTACGAACGGCTCATTCGCGTCGGCGTGCCGGTCGTGTTTTTTGACCGGTGCATCCGCGGTCTTGGAGCGACCTGTGTCAGTATCGATGACGAGGAGAGTTCCCACCGGCTTACCGGACATCTGCTCGAACACGGCTACCGCCGGATCGGGCATCTTGCCGGGCCTCAGAAGATTTCTGTGGGGAGGGAGCGGCTTCTGGGGTTCAGTCGGGCGATGCGAGATTGGGGTGTGACGATTGACGAGGATTTGATCGTCGAATCTGGATTCCATGAATCGGGCGGCTATTCGGCGATGAAAAGGATTCTTGAGCTGCCGGAGGGTCGGCGGCCGCGCGCAATTGTTGCCGTGAATGACCCGGCGGCGTTCGGGGCCATGAAAGCAATCCTCGACCTCGGATTCTCCATACCCGGCGACGTTGCGATCGTTGGATTTTCCGACGACATCCGGGCGCCGCTGATGCCGATACCGCTGACAACGGTCCGGCAGCCTGCCTATGCACTAGGAAAACTCGCCGCGGAGAGGCTCCTCGCCGCGATCAACGGCTCGTCGTCTGGCCCGGAAGAACTCACCGTGAAGACGGAGCTCGTCATCCGGAGTTCCTGCGGATGCCCGAGTGGCAATGGCCTCTCGACTGCGGGAGCCAGAGTATGAAGCCCTCAATTGTTGTTCTCGGCGGTTCGAACACCGATATGGTCGTTCAGTTGCCACGCCTCCCCAAGCCGGGCGAGACCATCCTGGGAGGAGTATTCTCCAGGGTGCAGGGGGGAAAGGGCGCGAACCAGGCCGTTGCTGCCGCAAGGGCCGGGGGTCATGTGACGTTTGTGGGACGTGTCGGATCCGATTCCTTCGGTCGAGAGGCGAGGGAAGCGCTTTCGGTCGAGAACATCGATCTGCAGCATTTCACGAGCGACGTGGAGCTTCCCTCAGGAATTGCCCTGATATGCGTGGATAGCCGGGGGGAGAATGTCATCGCGGTGGCTCCCGGCGCGAACGGAAACGTCTCTCCCGTGGATGTCGAGCGTGCGAGTGGAGTGATCAGGAGTGCAGACGTCGTCCTCGCCCAGCTTGAGGTTCCGTTGGCGGCCGTCCGGGCGGCAGGCACACTTGCTGCTTCCGCACGCAATCGGTTCATCCTCAACCCGGCCCCCGCTCTGCAGCTCGACGACGAGATCATGCATACGGTGTCCATCCTCACACCGAATGAACACGAAGCAGGAGTGCTGACGGGGTTACAGGTCACGGATGATGAGAGTGTTGTCCGAGCCGCAGACGTTCTTTCGACCCGGGGTGTACAAACCGTCATGATCACGCTCGGGGCGAGGGGCGTCTACTTTACGGAGGCCCACCATGGAACGTGGGTTCCTGCTTTTCACGTCGAGGCTGTGGATTCCACAGCGGCCGGCGACGTATTCAACGGGGCTCTCGCTGTCGCTCTCGGGGAGGGCCGGCCGATGTTCGATGCTGTGCGGTTTGCCAACGCGGCCGGAGCCATCGCCGTCACTCGCCGCGGAGCTCAACCGTCTGTCCCTACGCGGGACGAAATTGAAAAGCTCCTGCACTCCTGATTTGCACGGGAAATGACGACCAAGAATATTGAAATCAACGGTCCCGCGGACGAGATCGCCGCCCGGCGCAAGCGTGTGGAGCAGGCCAAGC
>DAIUKN010000390.1:0-3664 GCA_036848195.1 Bacteroidota bacterium | reverse complement strand
CCCAACGCCAGTTCTCAATCGCAAGACGGAGCGCAACATAGGTCTCCGTCGTGCTCGATGGGGACACGCCTTTTTCCGACCTGTACCCGAGCACCGGATCACCGGCCACCGTACCAGGCCCGTACTGCCCTCGAACGGTATGAAGGGAAACGTCCTCAGGTCTGATCGGCATCATGGCCTGCAGCACCTTCTGCTTCTCGTCGCGCACCTGCTGGGCATCAAAGAGCACCGGCGGTTCCATCGCGGTGAGCGTGAGAAGTTGGAGCATGTGGTTCTGCACCATGTCGCGCAGCGTCCCCGCTTCCTCGTAGTACGCCGCACGACTCCCGACACCTACGGTCTCAGCCGCCGTGATCTGGATGTGGTCTATGTAGTTCCGGTTCCAGACCGGCTCAAAAATGCCGTTGGCGAAGCGGAAGACGAGAAGGTTCTGAACGGTTTCCTTCCCTAGGTAGTGGTCGATCCGGTAAACCTCCTCTTCACGGAAGGAGCCCAGGACATCCGCGTTCAACTTCCGGGCGGACTCCAGATAGACGCCGAACGGCTTCTCGATGATAATCCGCACCCAACCGCCGGAGGTGCGCGGGACATTGAGCCCGGATGCGCCGAGGTACTTTACGATGGGGGAATACAGACTGGGGGGTGTGGAAAGGTAGAAGAGAACATTGTTCGGGGTATCGTCCGTTTCGGCCAGAGCTTGAAGTTCCCCTCGAAGCCACTGATAGCGCTCCCCGTCGGCCGGATCCATCGCGCGATAGTGCACCCTGCCTGCGAAACTGTTCCAGAGAGCAGCCTCCGGAGCGCTCAGCTGCCCGAATTCCTTCATTGCTTCAAGCAGGTGCTCCCGGTATGCGTCGTCACTCATCGAGGTGCGTGAAACACCGACGACCGTAAATAATGGAGGGAGAAGTCCCTGGCGCGCCAGGTCAAAAACTGCAGGGATCAGCTTCCTCCTCGTGAGGTCGCCCGATGCGCCGAAGATCACCATCATGGAAGGGTCGGGGATCCGTTCGATTCTCATCCCCGCCTGGAGGGGGTTATCCTGCGTCACGGTGCAAGAATTCGCTTTTCTTTACCTCAAGGTTTTGATATAGGCCATCAAATGACTTCGCGAACGAGGCAACCCCGTCTTCCTCGAGCTTTTTTGTCACCCAGGCCATGTCGATTCCGGCGCCGGCAAGCTCGCGGAGCTTCCCGCGCGCTTCATCCAGTGCCGTTTCAACGGTGAGTACAGTCTTTCCGTGATCCAGAATCGCCGTGTACGTAGCGGGCGGGACCGTATTGACCGTATTCGGTCCGATCAGAGTGTCAACGTAGATGAGATCGGGGTAGGCGGGATTCTTTGCGCTTGTGCTCCCCCAAAGCGGACGCTGGACGTGCGCGCCGTGACTCCTGAGAGCTGAGAATCGCGGAGTTTCAAAAACCTCCCGAAACGCCTGATACACCAGCTTGCTATTGGCGATCGCCGCAATCCCCATGAGGCCCCGAAGGCGATCGGCATCCCCGGGACTTCCGGCCGCTGCCTGCTTCTGCAGGAGGTCGTCCACCAGGCCGTCAATCCGGCTGACGAAAACGCTTGCCACTGACGCGATGCGGTCAAGAGATCCCCCTGCTTGCATCCGGCGCTCGAGACCGTTAATGTACGCCATCGCCACTTCCCGGTAGCGGTCAACTGCAAAGATCAGCGTCACATTGATGTTCATCCCTTCGGTGATCGCCTGCTCGATTGCCGGGAGTCCTTCCCTCGTAGCCGGAATCTTGACCATCAGGTTCTTCCGACCGATCCGGGACCAGAGGAGACGAACCTCCTCGATCGTGGCCTGCGTATCCCGTGCCTTGCCCGGAGTGACTTCGACGCTGACGTAACCATCGCGGCCGCTGGTCCGTTCGTACACCGGAAGCAGGATATCGGCCGCCATCTGAATATCCTTAACCATCAACGACTGGATGATGTCGCCAACCGGGATGGTGCGATTGCTCTTCACCAGCTCCCGGATCTGGCTATCATAGTCCGTACTGCCGGAAATGGCTTTGTCAAAGATCGTTGGATTCGACGTCACCCCCAGAAGACCCTCATCCACCATCCGCCGGAGATCACCGCTCTGGATCAGACTTCGGCTGATATTATCATACCAGATGCTCTGGCCAAGCTGCTCAAGTCGTTGAAGAGCGTTCATACGTTTTGGAATTTGGTATTGGGAATTTTCCATCACCTCTGCCGCCGCTCAATGTCCAGTATCTTCCCCACGCGGCGCAGATGTCGTTCCTCGTTGGAGAATTTCGCCCGAACAAAGGCGCGGACGATCTCCATGGCAAGAGACTCGCCGACGACGCGGGAGCCGATACACAGGACGTTGGCATCGTCGTGCTCAACCGCCTGGTGCGCGGAGTACGTGTCGTGGCACACGCCCGCTCGAATCCCTTTGATCTTGTTCGCCGCAATACTGGCCCCCACACCACTCCCGCAGACAAAGACAGCGCGCTCCACTCTGCCGGTCGCGACCGCTTCTCCCACGGACCTGGCAATATCCGGATAGTCGGAAGGCGACATGTCATGAGCACCGAGATCAACGACCTCATGTCCGTCGCTCTTCAACTGCGCACCGACCTTTTGCTTGAGCTCAAAACCCGCATGATCGGAAGCGACTGCAATCTTCATCCGAGCGTCCTCCTGACCGCGCTGACAACATTCTCAACCGTGATACCGAACCCCTTGTAGAGAGCCTCGAAGGGAGCCGACCTGCCGAACGAAGCCATCCCGATGAATTCTCCCTTGGTCCCGATATAGCGCTCCCAGCCCATCTTCACGCCTGCTTCGACCGCCACGCGCGCTGTCACCGACCTCGGGAGCACGCTCTCTTTGTAGTCGGCAGGTTGTCGCTCAAAGAGCTCCCACGATGGCATGCTGACAACCCGCGCCCCGATCCCCTCCAAGGCGAGCTGCTCAGCTGCCCGGAGCGCCAGCTGTACCTCTGACCCGCTTCCCACAATGAGCGCCTCGGGTTTTTCAGGGCCGATCACGACATATGCCCCTTTCGCCAGATTCGCGGCTGAACCATAGCGGGTCTGGTCCAGCACCGGCACCTTCTGTCGCGTGAGGAGGAGCACCGTGGGGCCGTCGCGACGCTCCAGGGCAGTCTTCCAGGCGTATACGGTTTCATTGGCGTCAGCCGGACGGAGTATCATAATCCCCGGCATGGCGCGGAGCGATGCGAGTTGTTCCACCGCCTGATGTGTCGGACCGTCTTCCCCAAGGCCGATGCTGTCATGCGTATAGACGAAGATCGATGGATACTGTGACAGTGCCGCCAGGCGGAGTGTCGGACGCATGTAGTCGGCAAAGCAGAAGAAGGTTCCACCGTACGCGATAAGCATGTCACTGACCGCAATTCCGTTCAGGATCGCCCCCATGCCGTGCTCACGGACACCAAAACGGATATAGCGTCCGGCCCGGTTGGCAACGCTGAAATCCGTCACACCTTTGAAACGGGTGTTATTCGACGGTGTGAGATCGGCCGAGCCGCCGAGCACCAGGGGAAGCTTCGGCATGACGGTATCGAGGAGTTTTCCCTGAGCCTCCCGTGTGGCAATCGACGTCGAGGGATCAAACGCCGGAAGGGATGACCAGACCTCTGCCCAATCCCCGGGGAGCTGACGCGTGGCC
>DAIUKN010000389.1:0-3668 GCA_036848195.1 Bacteroidota bacterium | reverse complement strand
TCCGACCTTGATATCTTCCCCCTTAAACGGCCCGGCGTCGGCCGCAGCAGTCATCGCGTTGAAATCGAGAAAGAGGGTGTCTGCCGGGTTGGTATAACGGAAAAACTCGGCAACGGAGGAAAACGTTGTGCCACCAAAACCGTTGACGGTACTCTTCGGCGGGAGGAAGAACACGCCGTAACGGAAGATGTTGAAGGCATTGAAGAAGGAGAAATTCTCAAAGGTCGCCCCAACAGTGATGACGTGATTCCCGGTGTAGAGGCTGACATTGTCAGTGATCTGGAACACGTCCTGATCCAGGATGTTGTGGATCGAAAAGGGTTCATGGCCGAGGGTCGTGTACGTTACCCCGCCTTCCGCAATTTCAATTGTCGGGAAAGGCCTGCTGAATGGGTCGCGATTGTCGCGGAAGCCGTTGTAGCTGGCAAAGAGACGGTTCGCCATTCCCTCAAAGCGGCTGTTTGCTTCGAAGGCAAACGATTGAAGTTTGTTATTGATCCTGTATCCGGAGTTCTGGAATGGCAAGCTGTTTTCATTCGGCCCACGGCCGGTATTGTTTACGCTGAGAACGAACGGATGGGGGGGCAGATCCCGACGTGCGTTCAGGAAGTTGTAGCGGAACGTGACATTGTGGTTGTCACTAATGTTCCAATCAAATTTCAATAGGACTTTTTCATTGTTCGTTGCGTTGACATACCCTTCGTACGGACCCGGATCGTACCCATAAACCTGAATCATCCGTTGACGGATGGAATCCATGGTCGATGCCCGCACGCGCGAGATGCCGGATCCGCTCTGACCCCTATTGGCCACGAAGTTCGAGCCCGGATCATCTCTGCGCTCTAACTCTGCGTTCACGAAGAAGAAGAGCGTATTGGTCAGGAGGGGCCCGCCCACGGAGACCCCGGACTGGTTGAACGACAGATCAGGCCGGGCGATGACGTCTGCTCCACGGACTTTGTTCCCGAGAAGGCTTTCGTTCCTGAGATAACTGTATGCTGACGCCTTGAACTGATTCGTTCCGCTCTTGGTAACGGTGTTGATGCCGGCACCGGTAAAGCCTCCTTCCCGCACATCGAAGGGCGCAATCGACACCTGCACCTGGTCGACTGCATCAAATGGTACAGGCTCAGCATTGGTTTGTCCACCGGGAGCCGGATCGTCCAGACCGAACGGATTGTTGAAATACGAACCATCCAAAGAAATGTTGTTGAAGAGCCAATTGCGGCCCCCAAAACTATAGTTCCCATCGCTGCGGGGGTCGAGACGCGTCAGATCGCGAGTGCTGCGCTTCACCGAAGGCAGTTCCGTTACGGCGTTGCGGTCGATATAGGTCGCCGCACCAGTACGGCCTGCATTCAGGACGGGATCGACTTCTGCGGTCACGAGGACCTCCTGGCCCTGCACCGCCGATTCGACCAGGCCAAACTCAACGCGCACTTCCTGGCCGAGGCCGAGGAACACGTTACGCTTGCTGTCCCCCTTGTAGCCGACAAGGGTTGCGGTCACCGTGTATGGGCCGCCGATCTTCATGTTGGCAATGTTGTAGTGGCCGGTCGTTCGCACCGACGCGCCATACTTCGTTCCGGTCGGCTCATGAACGGCAACAACATTGGCCCCGGGAAGTGGTTCTCCTTTTTCAGACAGAACGGTACCGCTCAACGAAGCGGTCGTGACTCCTTGCGCGAGAGCCAGAACAGGAAGCAGCGCAAGGGCCATCAACAGGGATGGGACTACCCATCGTGTCGTGGATTGCCGCATGGTAGGACCTCCGTGATTGTAGGGGGATGGATGGAGCACATATCACCAGGAGACAGTTGTGGAAGCGCAGAGCCACCCGACATTATGCAAACGCCTTGTACTCGTCCAACAGCCGGGCAGCGATGTTTGTTCTGAGAGCAACCGGAACAAAAGCGGCCTCAATCGCATTCAGATTGCACTGCCGGAAATGGTTGATGCCCCAGCCGAAATGACGATGGAGCATCTCATACTCACCTCCTAACGTTACGTTGGAAATGCTCCGGGCATCCGTGTTGATCCCCAGAGAAACACCCGAGTCATACAGACGCTGGACTGGATGGGCACCGGGCGTCGGGATGACGTTCGTCTGGACATTGCTCGTGAGGCAGATCTCGAGATGGACCCGCGTCCGATTCAGATGATCGAGAAGGCTCCGGTCTTCAAGGGAGCGGACACCGTGGCCGATCCGCGTGGGCCGGAGATATTTCAGGGTCTCCCAGACGCTCTCGGCACCCCGTGCTTCGCCGGCGTGGGCTGTACGGCAAATATCGTTCGCAACCGCAAACTGAAACGCGTGGAGATGGGCATCAATG
Organism: Bacteroidota bacterium; assembly: GCA_036848195.1. Lineage (GTDB taxonomy): Bacteria > Bacteroidota > Ignavibacteria > UBA10030 > UBA6906 > DAIUKN01. Next base: position 1,335 of record DAIUKN010000389.1, on the reverse strand, counting down.
GGGTATCCGGCTTCATCACCTGCGATGTCAAGTGCCACGACGCGCCGCCCGCGAAAACGTCGAACAAGGTGCACTGTTTCAAGACTCTGCTCGGCCGTGAAATGACGAAGAGTACAGAGAATTAATCGTGCCTCAATACCGGCCCGCGCACTCTCCTGGCTGACTGCGCTGTCAACCACTTCCACGACTTGCTCCAGCGTCAGCCCTTTCTCGGTGTGAAGATGTGGGGCAAACCGGATCTCCGCGTAGATGACATGATCATTGACCAGCTGATCGAAAAGATCTGCAACAACGAGCCGCAATTCCTGCTCGGTCTGCATCAATTCCACTCCGTGCCGTGCACGCGTGAGATAATCAGCCAGGTTGACGCATTGGGCTGGAGCAATGAAATCCCGTTCATAGTCCGACCGAGTGACTGCCGGCTTGAGCCTGGAGACAACATCAAAACTCAACGAGCAGTCGAGATGGAGGTGCAGTTCAACTTTTGGCAGAGAATGAAGGTCCACGGCAGAAACGATTTCGGGTCGGTATCGGTAAACAGTCCTGGCTCCCAGGCCGAATGAAACTGTCCGATGTGGAACGGGGCCGTCCTGAGAGGAGACACGTGAAGGCTGGCTTGGTATTGGACAACGGGGGCAATGTCGCTAAGATGCACAAGAAACGCAACTAGAGACTTTAGGTCCGGCCAAAATTAGAGGGCCGCAGCATTACCGTCAAGAAATGAATGGGAAATCCTGAGATTTGCCGGACCGCAGGATTGGGATAGGCTCTCTGGAGGAAGAATCGAAGCGGTTCGAGAGATTAGTGCCAGATTGAAGGCGACAGGGCGGCTACTTCCGCTTCGAGCGGAGGAAGGACCCCTCTGGCTGCAAGAAAATTCGGAATCTGAACTCTTGTCTGCGTCGGCCAAACAGATGAAGCCCGGGCCCAACGGCGTCTCTACCTTCCGTGTTTGCAGGCCAACTGCACCCCTTTCGCATTGTAACTGTTTATGTATTTGCGTAATATTTGAGCGATCGACACGTGTGACAACGCCAATCCAAGAGGGTCCATGGCACGAAAAGGCTCGACGCCCGATCGACCGAAAGTGATACCGCGAATAGGTGCGTCTTCCCGGACTGGAAGAGCAGTGGTGAAACCGGCGAGAAGTCACAGGGTTGCGGTGAACTCCCCGATCCCTTTCGACTTAGAACTCGTACAATCCATCCGCACCAACCGGAGTGCGGTCGAGGCAAGGGCGGTGGAGCTTGGCACCCGCCGGACGTTCAAAGTGGAGGCACAGGTTGCGGCCTACCTCACCGCCATTCGCTGCATCGACCTGACCACACTGGCAGG
>DAIUKN010000388.1:0-3675 GCA_036848195.1 Bacteroidota bacterium | reverse complement strand
TCTTGAGGGAACTCATGGATTCCACGACACCGAAACCTTCCCGCTCATGGGCTGCGCGGGCAATGCGCGCGATCCTGATGGGATTTGCGACGCTTATCCTCCTCCTTGCTCTCTACACCTGGATTGTCCTGTCTTGGAGCTACTCCCGCGGCGAACGGGCAGGATTCGTGCAGAAATTCTCGAAGAAGGGAGTGATCAGCAAGACGTGGGAGGGTGAGCTGGCCATGGTGGCAATGCCGGGCTCAACGCCGGAGAAGTTTTTTTTCACCGTCCGTGATGACTCGGTGGCGGCGCTCGTGAACACCTATCTGGGCAAGAAGGTGGCCATCACCTATGAAGAGCATGTCGGCGTGCCTACGAGCCTCTTCGGCGAGACAGGATACTTCGTCACTGCCGTACGGGTAGTTGAGTAGTTTGCGTCTTTCTTGGAGAGCCGGGGCTCCGCACAAGCGTCGGGAGCCCCGTGCCGCCGGCACTCCTGCCGGCTACGACGTCTTCCGCGTGTACGTAATCACCATGACCGGCCGTTTCTCACCCCACGTCGCCACATCGTAAACTTCGAAGACGTGTTTATCTTTGTCGATGACATGCGTGACATACTTCACCCGTTTTCCCTTCTCCCCTGTCATCGGCTCGTCCATGGTCCCCCACATCGTGAGCGTCTTGCCTTCCTTGTCAATGCTCCCTTCCATGTGCGACATCGCCGTGGTCATGTTATCGATCCAGAAGGAGACGTACTTCTTCTTGAAGTTGTCGTATCCCGTATAGCCGACGCCGTTCATCGGCTGGCCCATCATCTCTCCCGTATATGTTTGTTGCAGGAACCTTCCTCCCAGGCTCATCATCTGCTCACTTGTCCCTTTCGATACTGCCGGTTCAGACCCCGGGCCGTTCATGAACGTCTTCACCTCGGCATCCCAGGACCCGACGAAAGCCTCCAGCTTTTTATGCGCGTCCCCGGGCGTCATTGATTCCTGCCATCGTTTCATCATCTCTTCCTGACTTGGCATCTTCTTGCCGCTCTTGGCCTTCTCCTGTGCCGACGAAGCGAAGCTGACCATTCCGGCGAGCGCCAGAATGATCATGCCGCGGGATAGCACTGCATTCCTCATGAGAACCTCCCTGAGTGATTGGAAGAGTTGTGGAATTGAATCGATAAAGCTGGGAAGAGACACATGCGCCGGGAGACCTGACAGGCTGCGGAACGTTCACGCATCAAGAGTACTCCCACCATTGGAAGAAGGAAGGACCAGAGACAACCGAATAAACAAAAAATATACATCCGGTCAGGAAGGAAGTCAAGCGCGATTCTGGATAGTTGACAGAATAATCACGATATTGGATCCCATCGATCGTACTTCCACTTAACGTCCAGGAGAACCCCCGATGAAACGCCGATTGTGGGTCACGCTTGCCGCGACACTGCCTGTGCTCTCCGGCATCCTGTCGGCCCAGCCCGAAGTCCAATTTGACCGGTACACGCTCGACAACGGCCTGACCGTGATCCTTCACGAGGACCATTCGGCTCCGCTGGCCTCGATCATGATGATGTACCATGTCGGGTCCAAGAACGAAACGAAAGGCCGAACCGGCTTCGCCCACCTTTTCGAACATGTGATGTTCCAGGGTTCGGAGCACGTAAAGAAGGAGGAGCATTTCAAGCTGCTCCAGCAGGTTGGAGCGAACGTCAACGGCTCCACGAACCAGGACAGGACCAATTATTTCGAGACACTTCCCAGCAACGGCCTTGAGCTGGCGATCTATCTTGAATCCGACAGGATGGGGTTTCTTCTGCCGGCCATAAACCAGGAAAAGCTCGACAATCAGCGGGACGTCGTGAAGAACGAGCGGCGGCAGTCGTACGAGAACGTTCCCTACGGACTCTCCTATGAGACCATCGCAAAGGCCCTCTATCCGGAGAGTCACCCGTACAGCTGGCCCGTGATCGGCTCCATGGCGGACCTGAGCGCCGCCTCACTCGCCGACGTCAAAGGCTTTTTTGCCACGTACTACGCACCCAACAATGCCTGCGTGGTTATCGCCGGCGACATCAATCCTGCCGAGGTAAAGACCTGGGTTCAGAAGTACTTCGGCCCCATCCCGCGCGGCAAGGCGTTCGACAGGCCGCAGCCTCAGGAGATCACCCTCGCAGAAGACAAACGTCTGGTGCTCGAGGACAGAGTCCAGCTCCCGCGTCTTTATCTCACATGGCCGAGCGCGCGCAGCTATACGCGCACCGACGCTCTCCGCGACGTCATGACGGATATCCTCAGCGCGGGAAAGAATTCCCGTCTCTACAAGAGCCTGGTCTACGAGAAGCAGATCGCGCAGACCGTCTCCGCGAGCCAGGACGGCTCCGAGATCGCCGGGATGTTGAGCATCACTGTTACGGCGAAGCCCGGAAGGCACCTCACCGAGATTGAGGCGGCTGTCCAGCAGGTTATCGACGACATGATCAAGAACGGGGTGACGGAGAAGGAGGTGCAGACCTCCCTGAATCAGAAGGAGGCACAGCTCGTCAACAGACGGGCGACGGTGTTCGGCAAAACCAGCGCGCTCGCCACATACTACACGCTGACGGGAGATCCGCAAAACATCAATAGAGAACTGGAGCGGTTCAAAGGAATCACGCCTGCCGAAGTTCTGGCCGATGCACGCCAGGCCTTTGCCGCACACAAAGTCGTGCTGAGCATCGTCCCGCAGGGGAAGACCGAGCTCGCAGCACAACCGCCTGCTTCGAAATGACAGGAGACATCCCATGACTCGCTTCAGCCTTTTTGTCTTGCTCTTCATCGCGGGGAGTGTCGCCCTGCAGTCCTTCGCCACGGCACAGGAAACGCTTGATCGGACTGTCCGCCCGAAGCTCGGGCCGACGCCGATTGTCGCTCTCCCGAAAATCCAGAAGGCGGAGTTGCCCAACGGACTCCGCGTCTGGCTGGTGGAAAACCACAAAGTGCCCATCGTGGCGTTCAACCTGGTGCTTTTCGCCGGATCGGAACGTGATCCCCTGACCGCGCCCGGTATCGCATCCATGACCGCGGCCATGGTGCAGGAAGGGACAACGACGCGAACTTCTCTCCAGATCGCGGAAGAGATCGACGCCATCGGCGCGATGATGAACGTCTACTCCCAGACCGACTTCGCCGGCGCATCGCTCAACTGTCTGACGAAACACCTGGACGCCGCACTGGCTGTTTATGCCGACGTTCTCACAAACCCGACGTTTCCTGAGAAGGAATTCGCGCGGGTGAAAAATGATCGCCTTACCTCATTGATCCAGCAGAAGGACAGGCCGACAACGATCGCATCGGTTGCGTTCGGCAAGATCCTGTACGGAACCGGACATCCCTACGGAAACGACGTCAACGGGACGGAGCAGTCGATCACGGGACTGACCCGTGATGACCTCTTGAAGTTCTACCAGACCACCTACCGTCCGAACAACGCCACGCTGCTCGTGGTGGGCGATGTCACCATGGCGACGATACTCCCCCGCGTGACGAAAGCTTTTGCCGGATGGAAGAGAGCCGATGTTCCGGCAATCGCCACATTTGCGACTCCGTCGGTCGAGAGCCGGAAGATATTCCTGATCGATAAGCCGGGGGCCGCGCAGTCCGAAATCCGCATCGGGTATCCCGCGCTTGCGCGAACCACGCCAGACTTCTTTCCGGTAAC
>DAIUKN010000387.1:0-3675 GCA_036848195.1 Bacteroidota bacterium | reverse complement strand
GAGGTCGTCGATCACCACGATCCCGCGGCCCAGAAGGCCCTCAAGCAATCGCCGTACGGAGGGGATGTCGAAGACCCGGCCTGTCGCGTTATGAGGGTTGTTGAGAACAACCGCACCGTGCCGTGCCCAGGAGGGATCAGCCCCGAGCCTTTCGTCAGCCGCCTCGAGCATGGCATTGGAATCCAGATTGAATTCGGGCGTCAGGGGCACAGCACGGACGGAGGGAAAACAGTGCTCGTACGTCCAGCTAAGATCGGGAATGAGGACTTCCTGTATGCCGCAATGGAAGCCCAGGAAGCTGAGCGCTGTGCGGGATGAACCGCTGACGACGGTGCAGCATGACTTCTTGTACTCAGGATGGTGCAGGAGAAATGCCCTGAGGAAACTCCGGCGCAACCCTCTGAGCCAGACCGGGTCATCGAGGTTTGCGGTGAGTCCCTGCAAAACGCCGGCCGCACTGGTGCCGGAAAGCGGATCGACCGTCATCAATGCTCCCCCGGCACGATCCTGCCCGACCATCCGAATGGCGCGTGCCTGGATCGCCGTTGCGGCAGATTCCAGAATTTCCTGTTGCGAGCGGAGCACCGAATCGAGGTACTTCTCAACCCGGAAAGCATGACGTGACAGTGCGCCCTCTGCGCTTCGACTGAATCCCGGAGTCTCCATCGGTGGTTCGATGGGGAGAGGTTCGTCCGGGCCGGGCTTGTCCGGCACCGGTGTCCGGTGTTCAAGCAGATGGGTCAGTAGCTCCACTTCCGAAGCCGATGGGGTTCCCTTCAGCTGAAAATGGAGCGTCTCAAGGAGGGAGAGATACTCGGCATTGCCGGCCACGAACACGATGGAGAGCTGGCTGAAGCGGGGCGAGAAGATCGATGGGGTCAAGAACCTGATGACGCGGTCGATCAGTCGTGCTTCGCGTCCAAGCGACAGATGGTTCGGGGCATTGTTGGTTTCGAGAAAGAAGAGCGGGTGGGTGAGGCTGAGGGCCCTCAGCGAACGGCGGGTCTCTTCACTGGTAATCGCCCCCAGGACGAGAAAGGTTGGCAGCTCCGATTCGGCGGTCAAAACCGACTGCACGTGCGCGAGCGCGGCCCGTTCGTCATCCGGCAGTGATTCGAACCGGAGGCTCTTGAACGAGGTCACATGAGGCGGCAGGATGGTCCGGAACAAGAGAACACGTGCCGGCGTCCGGGTCAGGTAGAGAGAGACGGCATGGAAAAAAACCCTGAGGGTTTCAACAATTCCGCCTGACGAAAGGATGATCTCCCGGCGTCCGGTGGTTTTTCCGAGATCGTAGGTGAGAGGCTCCTGCTGTTGCTGCAGCCAGTTGCTGAAAGCAATTGCGAGTGCAGACGGTGCATTGCGTGCAAAGCCGCCTCGCGGCAGGTACGGAGCGCTCTTTCGAACGAGGTTGGCAAACAACTGGAGTGCCTGACCGCCAGCCTCTCCCCAGTCCAGCGCTTCGAGGAGGGCGTCAGGGTTGTCGTCGGAGAGGGACTCGTTGCGGATGTCGAGCCCGATGACCGCACGAAGATACGCGGAGGAGAGGCGCTTCTCCTGCACCGGGTTGCCGATGTGGAAATTCACCCGGTCTTCCGGTGCCATGGAGGAGCTGGCCGTTGCCTCGCTAATCTCTGAGACCTTGGCTGCGCGTGTGGGCCGGAGGCGGAAGTACGAGAGGAAATTCGTTCCGCCGCTGTTCATGGTACGCGCTCTCGCGCGATACCAGCGCTCCCCCCCGGTGCGGGTTGACGGCGGGACAAATGTCGGACGTAGACGTGCCGGTCCATTGGGGGGACTCTATTTCTCTTTCCGCTTCTTGTAGGCCTCGAGAGCGTTCTGGACGAGAGTGTGGAACATCCCGAGCAGCTCGGTTCCCTGGGCGGCGTCGCCGGGCGAGAGCGAAACGACCGTGCGGGCGTTCTTCATGGACTGACTGGCTTCTGCCAGGCGGGCGGCCTGAGGCGTCAGGAGGAGAAGCTCCGGGCTCTCTTTCAGGAGGCGAAGCTCTTCTTTTTCGAAGTCCAACTGCATCTTCTTGAGCTGGATGTCATGCTCGGCACGGCTGCCGGCCAGTGCCGACTCCTTCTCGAGCTGTGTCCGCTTAAGATCGTATCTCTTCAGCTCCAGCTCGCTCTCCAGCATCGAGATCTCCTCATCAGCTTTCAAACGCGCTCTGGTGGCGGTAATACGCGCCTGCTGGTTGAGTGTCTCGGTTTGCTCGAGGATGCGTGCGTGCTCGCGCTGACGCATTGCCTCCGCAATTTGCGGGTTCACCGGTTCGAATGAAGCAATGGTCAGGGCGACGATGTCCAGCCCCAGGACCCTTGTGCTTTCCTGCACGCGGCCCTGCAAGTGCTCGCGGATCTTATCCGACGAGAGTTCCTCAATTTCATGGAGTTCAGTGTACTCCTTGACGTAGCCAAGCAGGTGGGTCTCGAGCTCCTTGGAGGCTTTCGATACCGCGTCAGCCGACCAGCCGCCGATACGGAACAGAACAGGCAGATTTTCCAGAGAGGCCGCGACGGTTACGGCCAGTTTTACGCGGATGTCGAGGTTCCCCTTCGCCGACGCATCGATGGACTGACTGAAAGAATGGGCAGTCGTAATGATCGGCGTGCTGAAATGGCGGGGATAGAGCCGTGCCCTCCGGACACCGACACCACCGCGTGTCTCAAACACGACTATCTGGTCCGGCTTCCGGAACCGGTACTCATAGACTGCAAGCGCCACGAGCAGAACGACAAGGATCAAGACAAATTCCATTGCAGACTCCTCTCACTATCGAATCAAGATAATCCTTCTTCCCTCAATCCGCAATCCCTCGAATTCCGTCCATATCTGAGGGAGAAGATCAGACACCGCGGCCGGAGAATGGATTCGTCGGACTTGGCCGGGAAACTTAGATTCCCTATGCAAGGATGAGGTCTGCTGGAACACGGCGGCGGGCCCACCGGTGATGGACTCCGTCGCGTATGCCGCTGTTCCTTTGGGAAATTCTTTGCCGCTTTGGGACTCCCGGAGCGTGGTATTTCTTCCCTTAAAATAGAGCCGAAAATGAAGAGAAAGCAACGTTCGCCAAGAAAAATGGCGTCTTCTGAAGATAACTCTTGACTTGAAGAGGGAGAATTCTATCTTGGTATGACAACAAGAAAGTCCTCCTTTGGGGAATAGTTCACATATCGTGAAGACTGGTGCGACTGGGTCCCTCTCCGGAATCCTCCGCTCCGCTCCGCCTATTTCCCTTCCAGGGTTTTTTCTTATTCTGCTTATTAGCCTCCTGTTCGTTCTAGGGCTGATTCTACTCAGCTAACTGAACGCCAGAGGCCAACCAGCACACACCCCAAGCAGTTTTCTCCACCCAAGCGGTCAAGCACGGTTCACCTCTGGCGAGCACAAGATTGGTTTTTGCCTGTTCACAAGGGTTGAAACGACATGACCGACAAACCGAACTACCGAAGCTGGGCCGTCACACAAGGTGTGCAGCGCACGCCAAACAGGGCCATGCTTCGCGCGGTGGGCTTTGGCGACGGAGACTTCAATAAGCCGATCGTCGGCGTTGCCAGCGCGTACAGTACGATCACGCCATGCAACATGGGCCTCAAGGATCTCGCCGACCGAGCGGTGGAATCTCTCCGCGCAGCGGGGGCGATGCCGCAGATCTTCGGCACAATC
>DAIUKN010000386.1:2370-3679 GCA_036848195.1 Bacteroidota bacterium | reverse complement strand
TTATCACCGAGGAACGATGACGCAGGATCTTGTCGAAGCGAAGGCCCGGGCCGTCAAGGAAGCCAGCAGAGCGCTCTATACATGCACGACCAGGAAGAAGAACAGCCTTCTGCGGGCAATCAATGCCCGGTTGCGCAGCGAGACGCCAGGCGTTCTCGCCGCCAACGCACGCGACCTCGCGGGCGCGAGAGAGACCGGTCTTTCGGAGGTCATGGTAGACCGGCTGACTCTCGATGAGAAGAGGATCGGGCAGATGATCAGGGGGGTCCGGGATGTCATCGCACTCCCCGATCCGGTCGGGGTCGTGATGGAGCGGGTCAGGCGTCCGAACGGGCTCAGGGTTGAAAAGATGAGGGTTCCCCTCGGTGCCGTGGGCATCATTTATGAATCCCGGCCGAATGTGACGATCGATGCGGCTGCACTCTGCCTGAAATCGGGCAACGCAGTGTTGCTCCGCGGAGGGTCGGAGGCCATTCACACGAACAGAAAGCTGGCTGACATCATCACGATGGCCCTGAAGGATGTCGGTCTCCCTTCCGGCTGCGTCGAATTCATCGATTCCGCTGACCGGGAGGCAGTGATGTCGATGCTCAAGCAGGACCGGTCTCTGGATGTGATCATTCCCCGCGGCGGCCAGCAGCTGATCAGCTTCATCCGGGAGCACTCCTCCGTCCCGGTCATCGCCCATGGGGAGGGAAACTGCCACGTCTTTGTGGACCGGACCGCGGATCTCCGCAAGGCAGGTGAGATCGTCTTCAACGCCAAGGTGCAGCGGCCGTCGGTTTGCAATGCGGCAGAGAAGCTTCTCGTGCACCGTACCATCGCGGCGAAGTTCCTCCCGCCCATGGCCGCGCGATTACGGAAGGCGGGGGTCGAAATCATAGGTGACGAAGAAACGGTCGCGATTCTCCACGACGCCGTGCCGGCCGTTGAGGCCGATTGGCACAAGGAGTATCTCGACCTCATCATCGCAATCAGGGTCGTCGGGAATCTCGACGAGGCGATCGATCACATCAACCGGTACGGATCGCACCATTCCGACGCGATCGTGACCGGCACGAAGCGGAACGGCGAACGCTTCCTACGCGAAGTGGATTCAGCGGCGGTGTACGTAAACGCCTCAACACGTTTCACGGATGGCTATGAATTCGGGCTCGGGGCCGAAATCGGCATCAGCACCCAGAAGCTCCATGCGCGCGGACCGATGGGACTCGTCGAGCTCACGAGCGTGAAGTACATCGTTCACGGGACAGGGCAGATCCGCTAAGCCCCGAACAGCGGATTCCCCGGCCGCCGAGTGAAGATCCAT
>DAIUKN010000386.1:0-2270 GCA_036848195.1 Bacteroidota bacterium | reverse complement strand
TCCATCCGGCGGGCAGAATCCACAAAATGGTGTTTCCGGCAGGTGACGACCGGCGCGGAACATTTTGTGGCCATCAGCTTTTTCACTGACGGCGGCGTATGAGCGGGCTGGAACAAACGGAACCTCACAAGTGTTTGCTTCCGAAAGGATCATCACGATGAACGCCTTCCTCTGCGCTTTTTCGGTTCTGGCTGCCGTCTCCTGGGCCGAGTGCAACTCCCGGGAGAATCCCCCGGGACAGAAGTCTGAAAACGTCGCGGCACTCCAGGACAGAGGCCCGCAGAAGTCAACAGCCGCGCTGAACGGGCACGTCATGAGATTCGTAGAGCACAAGGTCATTGACAAAGAGGGAACCGGTCTGCCTGCCGCCACCTACCTCCTGCCTGCGGGTTGGACCGTCAAGGACCGGCTATACTGGGACTATCGGGACATCTTCCACCCGGCCAGCTATGTCGGCCAATACCAGAGCAGCGACGGGGCGTTGAAAACAGAGTACTTTGCTAATATTGGTTCGGTCTGGTCGACCGGACCCGCGGGCACGCAAGGAATCCGGCCACCGGCCTCCGTGATTGAGGCACTCAAGGGATTCATACCCTACGTCCGAAAGGTGGCACATCTTCGATTTACGGGTGCGAGGAAGATCCCGACTCCTCGACAGATGGTTCAGCAGGGGGTTGCAACAGGCCAGACTGATTTTGAAAGCGGGATGGTGCGGATCGAGTACGAACAAGATGGTCGCCCCATGGAAGAAGAGTTCTACGCCGATTATTCAGTCGTCCGTGCGGCATCGCAGGGTGTCGTGTATTTGGAATCTGCGGGCTGGACGTTGCTTTCCATCAACTCTTGCTCGGCGCCGAAGGGGAGGCTGGATGAGTGCAGGAAGATCGCACTCGCGATACGATTCTCTGCCCGCACCACTCTCCCATTCTACAATAGATACATGCAGGTGACGAGGCTCTTGCAGGATCAGGCCTATGCACAGATTTATCAGGCGGGACAAATCAGTCGCATTATCAGTCAGACCAACGACCAGATCTCAAAGACCATCTCTGATAGTTACTGGAGTCAGCAGAAGGCCAATGACGGGATCAATCAGCACTTCAGCGACTACATTCGGGGAGTGGACCGCTACAGTGACGGCGGCGGAGCGGTGTACCAGCTGCCGTCCGGTTTTGCCAATGCATGGATAAACAACAAAGGCGAGTATCTGCTGAGCGATCAAGCCGGGTTTGACCCGGGCAGAGCGTTCCAGGAGGAATGGAAGCCCCTACAGAAGCGTTGAATGCGGTCGATCAATCGTCACCTCTTTGCAGCACCACGTCATGAACCGGATGTGGTATGGTCTTTTCCCCGCTTTGTTTCTGAATAAGCCCGTGGAGACTGACGGTCAAAATGATATACCCGGAATTCTGATCTTTCAACCAGGTCTATGGCCACGCTGACCGGACTTCAGTCGATCGTCCTTGCCCTGCTGATGGCAATTCACTCCATCTCGTGCTCTTCGAACCCGCCCGGTCACGATCTGACTGGCGGATCTCAAGAAATTCCCGGAGATTTGAAGATTGTTGTCGGCGAGGGCGGAGGCTTCACCGGCGAGACGCATGGGTACACGTTGACGGCCGCCGGCACCATTATTGCCTGGAGTGCCATGGCTGACACGCAGGGCACGCAGCAGGTCGGCGTAGCGCCCCTGGACACTCTGCGGGGGTTATGGGATTCGATTCGAGAGCAGCGGCTTATGGAACGAGGATCGCACACTACGGCGGGCAATTTCGTCCAGACCATCAGCATTACCGCGGGAGACTCCACGGTGACCTTCGCTTGGACTCCGGTCTTCACCGAGTCTCCGCGTTCTGACATAGCGGAGTTCCGGCTCCGGTGTTACGAAGCCATCCGCGCGGCGTTGAACAGATAAATCACCGTTCTTGTCAATATCCACAATAAGGGGAGACACCATGATGGCAAGAGCCACGACTGTTTTCTCAGCTCTGGTTATTTCATTTTTCATCGCCGCCAATCTGATCGCCGCTCCCCCGGACCCTCTTCAATCGCCTGCAAACCACCCCTTCGCAGCCAAAATCAGTCGTCATCGCGATGCAACAGATCAGCAGCGAGCCGCTCTAGCGCGTGATCTGTCGACATTCTCACAACAGGCGGCTCTCGCAAAGACCTTGGCAGCCGGAGCAAGTTCACTGTCGGCCCAGAGCCCCGCGGTCGCACAGCTCGGCCAGAACAATGGCAGCCCTGTCTCGCTCATCTGGAACGAAGAT
>DAIUKN010000385.1:0-3688 GCA_036848195.1 Bacteroidota bacterium | reverse complement strand
GCAGCCGACACCGTTGTCCGACGCACCGGCGCCGACATCCCAGGAGTCGAAGTGCGCACCCACGACGATCTTCCGTTGGAGCGTACCGGGAAAGGTGACCGCGAGATTGGACGTCTGCGTCGATGCACAGTGCGACCGTGTCGTGATTCGCACGACCACGGGAATCGCGCGTTCGAGCAGGCGCTGGATCCATTTTCCTTCTTCAAACGTGACGCTGTAGGCCGGGATCGGACTCGGCTTTCCCTGGAAGTTCGTGACGCCGCACAGGATGAGGCCCCCCTCTTTATCGTTGATGAAGAGGATCCCCTTTGCGCCATGGTTCGCAGCGATGTCGATAGCCTCGAGCCGGAGCAGAGCTGGCATACGGGGCGGCGCCTCCGAGGTTACCAGGACGATCTTCCCACGGGCATCGATCTGACGGTATGTCTCTTCGAAACCATATGCTGCGAAGACGACCGAGTCCTCCAGTGGTGGATGGCTGTCCGTATAGCCCAGGGCCGCAGCACGGAGTTTGCGTCCGGTCGGGAGAAGCATGCCGACCTCATCGTCGCCGCGCACCCAGCCCGGTATGGTATAGACATCCCGTCGAACGGTGAAACCCAGCGCATGTAATTCCTGCGACAGCAGATCGAGCCCCTTTTCGTTTGACCGGGACCCGACGAGTCTGCCGCCTGCCTCGTCCGTCAGGCGCATGAGCACCCGATATCCCTGCGCGTCGGTGAACGCTGAGCCGATCAGGGCGTTCCACTGGTCGCCGGCCTGGGCAAAAAGGAGAGACGGGATGGCGAAGAGGAAGAGAACGACGTTCCGGATATGCATGGCGCTGCTCCTGGGAAGAAATGACAATTGACCAACGTAGCGAACTCTCTCCCGAAATTCAACACGTTGGCTATGGCTGGATTTTCCGATATCATGGCTGGAAAAGGAGTCTTTGCGGACGACGATCTGCACACGGCTACCGGCCGGATGATCGATCCCTTCGACTCCGCGGAGTCGCAGCGGGGGGGTCGCTCAGGGTTTTCTTCCGCAGCTGCGTTGATTGGGCGAAGGGGGACCGTGGCTCAACCCTTCGGGTGTCGCGGTGTTGATTGTGGTAACTGTTTGTCATACATTTCCGGAGAACCTTCCCCGCTCTTTCCGTTCTCAATTCGTATACCAACTAGGGTTTCCGTGACAGGCCGAACGAGCATACTCATTGTCGAAGATGAATTGATCGTAGCCGAACACCTCCGTGAACAGCTTGAGGCGTTGGGCTACGAAGTAGTCGGTGTCTGCTCCGAAGCGGAAGAGGCGGTTGAGCGGGCGGGAGCGCTGCGACCGGAGATCGTGTTGATGGATATTTTGCTGAGGGGACCGATCGATGGGATCACGGCCGCCGAGCGGATCCGCCGGGAATTGGGGCTCCCGGTTGTCTATGCGACGGCGTTTGCCGACGAAGCGACGCTGTCACGCGCAAAAGTCGCCGAGCCCTTCGGATATGTCCGCAAGCCGTTCGATGAGCGAGACCTTCGCGTGGCAATCGAGATGGCGCTGATCAAGCATCGTGCAGAATCGGTTCTCCTCCGCCGGGTGGCATCGGAAGAGTTTGCCGCAGAGCTGACAAGCGGCCTGGTCGGCGTCACGAGGGAGAACGCGCGCGCGAAGATCGGCCATGCCCTTGAATCCGTCGGGCGGTTCGTCGGTGTCGATCGATGTTTCCTCCATCTTTTCTCTCCGGACGGAAAGACCATCAGCGAGGTGTACGAGTGGCAGACAGAAGGACTCCAGCCCGCTGCGGAATCCCTGGAGGGACGCTCCGTCGGTGAATTTGCCTGGGCGATGGGACTCCTCCGTGAGTTCGGGTCTATCTGTCTTCTGCAGGTGTCCGACTTGCCCCGGGAGGCCGTGGTGGAGCGCCGGGTCTGGCAGCGCCTGGGCCTTCAATCACTGCTCGTTGTCCCGCTCGTTCTGGAAGGTGCACTGGCGGGTTACATCGGCCTCGCTACCGAGCGGAGGGAGAAGGTGTGGGCAAGCGAACAGACAAGGCTGCTGGCCCTGCTCGGGCAGGTCTTCGCGAATCTTCTCGTCCGGCAGCGGGCAGAGGAGGCGCTCCTGGTGTCGGAGGAGAAATACCGCACCCTGATCGAGAATCTGAACGATGTCGTCTTTGCGCTGGACACGAATGGCTATATCGTGTACGTCAGCCCGAGCATTGAGCGGGTCGCGGGTTACCCGCCCGACGAGGTCGTCGGTGAGCAGTTCACCCGATATATCCACCCCCACGACCGTGACGCTCTTCTCGAAGAATGGGCCGAAACAAGCCGCGGTCGTATGGGTCGTTACGAATTCCGCATCCTCACAAAGGAGGGCGATGTCCGTCAGGTCAGGACGTCCAGCCGCGTGCGGTATGAGGCAGGACAGGTCGTAGGGCTGACGGGAATACTGACTGACATCACCGAGCAAAAATTGGCTGAATCGGCTTTGCGGGAAAGCGAGGAGCGCTACCGGAGGCTCTGGCAGGACTCCAGTGACGGACTCGTCCTGGTCGATCCGGAAACCGGCTATATCCTGGACTGCAACGAAGAATTCCTCCATCAATCCGGTCGTTCAAAAGAGGAGCTTTTTACGATGAGAATTTGGGACCTCAGGCCGGCGTTCATGCGCGACGCTGCGCGGAAGAAGTTCATGGAGATACGGGAAAGGGGTTCCGGCGGCTCAGCGGAGCTGAGCTTTGAAAAACCTGGCGGCGGAGTCATCCGGGTGGACTTCCTCAGTTCCATCATTCAACTCGAAGGCCGAAACGTGATCCAGAGCCGATGCAGGCGGCTCTGGCCGTAGCCGGCATCTCTGCTTTCATTTTGCCCACCTTCTCGCTATATTGGGCCTATCATTTTTTCTCAGACTGGAGCTCATGAAGCACACCTTCGCCGGGGTCATGTTTTTTGTCCTGCTTGCCGGCTGCGGACGCGGTCTCGACCGGAGTCCATCGGCGGCTTTGCAGGCCATCACGAACGAAGCGATGCACCGCCATCTCTTCTATCTTGCCTCGGATTCCTTGAAAGGGCGGAACACGCCGAGTCCCGAACTGGATAGCGCGGCAACATACATCGCCCGGCAGTTTTCTCTTGCCGGAATCCTGCCGGTCCGCGGTAGCTACTTCCAGGTGGTCAACCTGAACATTGTGAATCTCGGCGAGCGCAACGGGCTCCGCATCAGGAAGGGGGGGAAGGAGGCGGGGTTCGAGATCAAGACGGATTTTACGCCGTTCGAGATGACGGCAGATCGCGATGTCCACGCCCCCGTGGTGTTCGCGGGGTACGGCATCACGGCACCCGAATATCACTATGACGACTACGCTTCGCTCGACGTCAAAGGCAAAATCGTGTTCGTCCTCCGCCATGAACCGGGTGAGGAAGATTCGGGGTCAGTCTTCAAGGGGAAGCTGCCGACGGACTATTCCAATGTCGGCACGAAGGTCCGTATCGCAGTCGAGCATGGGGCCGTGGGCGTCCTTGTGGCCACCGATCCCCTGAATCACGAGTCGCGTGCTCCACGGGGTTTTCCCTGGCCTTCGCTGTCGAAGACGATTCCCCGGGACGCTCTTCCGATAACGCTCGGTGCCGATGAGAGCACGAAGGTTCCCGTGGTGCATGTTGGTGAAGGGGTCATGGAACTGCTCTTCGGCAGCGTCGATTCCCTGCGCGCCCTG
>DAIUKN010000384.1:1093-3689 GCA_036848195.1 Bacteroidota bacterium | reverse complement strand
CCAAACAGCTGAACCCCAAGACCGATTCTGACTGGATCGGTCGGCCATTCCTCAGAAGCTGGCCTCCGCCGAAAATGATGCAGAATGGCGATTCGGTCTACTACTACTCAGACCCCAATATGCCGAACGGGATGATCTACACCTATGCGGTGACCGCGTTCGACCGGGGCGACACGTCGCTGGGCATCGGCCGCCTGGAGGGCCAGATCGGCAAGGGAAAGCCTTCGACGACGGTCTACATGGCCAATTCGCCCCCGGCAACGGATGTCAGCCGCATACGCGTCGTGCCGAATCCTTTCATGGGATCGAGCTCGTTGAACAACCCAAACCCGATTGAGACGAACCCCTGGGTGAACCGGGTCCGGTTCATCAATCTGCCGCCCGATGCGAAGATCTCGATCTTCACCCTTACGGGGGATCTGGTCCGCACAATCCGCGCGGGGGACGTTGTCTACGTCAACCGGGATGTTTCGATTACCGGAAACTTCAGCGGCATCGCCGAGTGGGACCTCACGACGAAGAACAACCAGGAAACGGTGAGCGGCGTCTACATCTACGTGGTCGAATCGAGCGTCGGTACGACCACGGGCAAATTCGTCATCATGCGCTAGAGGCGACCATGAAAAAACTTCTTGCCTTGATTCTTCTCAGCGCGGCGCAGCTCGCGGCGCAACAATTCGGTCAGGTGGGCACCAGCGGGGCCCAGCTCCTGAAAATCAACTTCGACCCGCGCGCATCCGCCCTTGGCAACGCCGCCGCTTCCGTCGTCAACAATGCTTCGGCAGTCTACACGAACATTGCCGGAACAGGGTTCGTCAAGAATGCCGATGTGGCATTCGGCTACTCCCCCTGGTTCGCGGACATCAAGATGATGTCCGCCGCGGCAGCGTACAACGTGTCCGATGTGGGCGTCGTTTCGCTGCAGCTCGCAGGATTCAGCACGGACGAGGAGGTGACGACCGTGGAACATGAAAATGGAACCGGCGAGCGATATGCGATCAGGAACCTGATCGTCGGCGTCGGCTTCTCCCGGTACGTCATGGAGAATCTCATCGTCGGTGTGCAGGCGAAGTACTACGGCGAGTCGTACTATGGCCACTCCGCTTCGGCGGTCGCTTTCGACATCGGCACAAACTATTCACTCGGGTTTGCCAATTCTCATCTCGCGTTGACGCTGCAGAATTTCGGACCGAACGTCCGACCGCTGTCGGGGAACTATACGGACTACTCGGACAGCTATCTGCAGAAGAGCTTCAACGACTCGCCCCTGCCGGTGACGTTCAGGGCTTCATTCGCGTCCGAACCGTTTGTAGGAGACTCGTACAGAGTCCGGCTCAGCGCAGATCTGGTCCACCCCAACGACAACATCGAACACTACAACATCGGTGCCGAGGTGTTGCTGCTGGATGCGGTGGCACTTCGCGGCGGAGTAAAGCTTAACTATGACGACGAGACCTTCGCTGCGGGAATCGGACTGGACGGCGCGAAACGGATTGGATCCGGACTCAGGATTGACTATTCGTACGAAAAATTCAAGATTCTCCCCTCAATTCAGAAGATCTCACTTGGGTTCTCGTTCTAAGCGGGGTATGATCGGGAACAACCGGGGAGACAACCAGGATTCTGTTCTCTTCTCAACTGCCGGCGGGGGAGCCATCCCCCGCCGCTGCTTGCTGACACTCCTCTGCTGCCTGCTGACGATGCCCTGCCGGGGGGAGGACGTTCTTCTGTCGGGGACAGTCCGTGAGGCGCGCTCAGGCGTTGCCATTGGCGGTGCAGATGTCCGCATTGCAAGCGTTTCCGGCAACGAACAGTACGGCGCAACGACAGATCCTGCCGGCTTCTGGTCTGTAGCCATCCATCCCACTGCAGTCCAGGAACAAAGCACTGGCCCCGAACGATTCGCGCTCTACCAGAATTATCCCAATCCATTCAATCCCTCAACCAGAATTCCCTTCGCGGTCCGAACATATGGGAAGGTGAAAATCTCTGTCTTCACAATCCTTGGTCAGGAGCTGGATAGCAGGGAATTTGCCGTGTCGCCGGGGATGTACAGTATCGAATGGAAGAGCAAGGCAGCGGCAGGGGTACTTTTCTATTCGATCACCATGGACGGGGTCCGGTTAACCCGGCCCATGGTCCAGCTTGACGGTGGTGGTGGCGGGGGCGGACTCAGCAATCTCTTTCCGGTCCCTTCGCTCCCCATCCCAAACTCCCTACAGAAGAATGCAGCCACCCGGTACAGGGTCGTTGCCTCTAGCCTCCTGTGTGAACCGGAATCCACAACCGTGGATCTCCCCGTCGGTGCACCGGTGGATTTCTCGCTGAGCACAATCCACAACCGTGCGTTCGTCATCGATCTCCACAACGATGTCATGGAAAAGGTCATTGCGTCGGGCTACCAGCTCGCTCCCCGGCACACCTACAACCAAACCGATATTCCGCGAATGAAGGACGGCGGGCTGGACGCGCAACTGTTTTCGATATACATCGATCCGAAAGACAGCTCGACCGCCTATACTAAAGCAATCGCGATGATGGACGCCTTCAATGGTCAGGTTCTGCTCAACTCCGGGGATCTCGGCCGCGGCCGCCA
>DAIUKN010000384.1:0-1083 GCA_036848195.1 Bacteroidota bacterium | reverse complement strand
GTCACGGCTGACGAAATCGCGAGCCTCAACGGCGGCGGGAAGATCGCGGGGACGCTCCTTCTCGAAGGGGGGTATGCTATGCAGAATGACCTGGGGAATTTGAAGGATTTGTATGCACGGGGGATCCGGTGCATGACAATTACCTGGAACGCCAGCACGGCATGGGCGGTCGCGGCGGCCGATGCACGCTCAACGACTGCCGGCCTGTCCGAGTTCGGAAAACAAGTAATCCGGACCATGGATACGCTTGGCATAATCGTCGATGTCTCTCACACTGGCATAAAGACCATCGAGGATATTCTTGCAACGACAACGCATCCGATCATCGCTTCCCACTCCGGAGCGCGTGCACTGCGCGACCACTACCGAAATCTGACCGACGCACAGATCCGGTCGATCGCCGCATCAGGCGGCGTTATCGGGGTTGTCTTCTATCCCACGTTCCTTTCGGCAACGGGCAGCGCAACACTCGAGACCGTCTTTCAGCACATCGACTACATCAAGAGTCTTGTGGGCATCGACTACGTTGCTCTCGGATCCGACTTCGACGGCATCGAAAAGGTGCCCACGGGCCTGGAAGACGTGTCCCGTTTCCCCGCTCTCACCGAAACACTGCTCCGCCACGGGTATTCCCGCACCGACGTGCGGAAGATCCTCGGGGAGAACTTCCTCAGGGTGTTCCGGGCGGTCTGCAAGTAGACTGTCGCGGGCAGGACCAACATCATGGCTGATAAACCGTGGAGGTCGACTCGCTAAGCCCTGAGCAAACAAACCGCATTGCGCGAACGAGTCGAATGGCATGATGGGATCAGAAGGAAGCAGTCGGTTCTACGGGGGCGAGACAGCGTCTCGCCCTGGTGCCGATCCAACATTCAATTGCTTCGAATTCTTGAACGGAGTACAAGTCGGACCGCGCCCGTCTCGTCCGACTTCGTCGGCCTCGCTCGCCTCGTCCCGTTCATCGATTGGCGGGACGGGCCGAGGTCGCTTGCCCGCCCAAGTGGACCCAAATGGCCAGGCGGGGAGGGACACCGTGCCCCGTCGTTAATAGTGAATCATAGTTGGCGGGGCACTAGTACGTGC
>DAIUKN010000383.1:0-3702 GCA_036848195.1 Bacteroidota bacterium | reverse complement strand
TACCCGACTGAATTTCCGGGGGGGAAATGTTGACGCCGGGGATCGGCTCGCCGGTGCGCTTGTCCCGCACTGCTCCTTCCCGGATGCCGGTCGTGCCCGCGGAGAGGTGTCCGGCCGCTACCAGGAGACAGCAGGCGGCGAGAAGGAATCGGCGCATCCAGACTATGAAGGGTTCTCCTCGCCGGTGCAATGGGATTCTCTATTTCTCCGGTTTCATCTGGGGGAAAAACATCACATCGCGTATGGAATCCTGGCCCGTGAGAAGCATGGTCAGGCGGTCGATCCCGATGCCGAGCCCGGCGGTTGGCGGCATGCCATACTCGAGTGCCCGAAGGTAGTCCTCGTCCGGCGGCTGGACCTCGGCCTCGCCGCGGGCGCGATTCCGCATCTGCTCGTCGAACCTCGCGCGCTGGTCAAGGGGGTCGTTCAACTCGCTGAAGGCGTTGCAGATCTCCTGGCCGTTGCAGATCGCCTCAAATCGTTCCACGAGCCCGGGTTCGGATCGATGCCGTTTCGCGAGCGGTGACATCTCCACGGGATAGTCCATGATGAACGTGGGCTGAATCAGATGCGACTCCACCCTCTCGCTGAAAATCCCGTCGATGATCGCGCCGACGCCGCCGGTGGGGGTCACATCGACTTGCAGTTCCTTTGCAGCGGCCCTGAGCTCGGGTTCGGCGAGGGCACGCAACTGCTTCCCCGTGAATTCAGCGATCGCATCGAACATTGTCACGCGCTTCCATGGGGGTGTGAAATCAATCTCCCGGTCGCCGTGCCGGACCTGCATCGATCCGTTGATCGCGAATGCCACCTGGCTGACGAGCTCCTCGACAAGCCCCATCATCCACCGGTAGTCCCGGAATGCGACGTAGAGTTCCATCATCGTGAACTCGGGATTGTGGCTCCTGTCCATCCCTTCGTTCCGGAAGTCCTTGGAGATTTCATAGACTCCGTCGAAGCCTCCGACGATCAGGCGTTTCAGATAGAGTTCGTCAGCGATGCGAAGGTAGAGGTCTGTATCAAGCGAATGGTGATGGGTGATGAATGGCCTGGCAAACGCGCCGCCATATTGCGGCTGGAGCACGGGCGTCTCGACCTCGAGGTATCCCCTGGCGTCGAGAACCTTGCGTATCGTGCTGATGATCCGGGCCCGTTTGATGAACACCTCCTTTACGGCGGGATTCACGACCAGATCGACATATCGCTGCCGGTACCGGAGCTCTTTGTCGGAGAACGGGTCAAACACCGTCTTGTTTCCCCGCTCATCGACTTTTTCTTTCGGAATCGGGAGCGGACGGAGGGATTTTGCCAGGAGGGTGAGTGTCCGGGCGTGGACCGAGATTTCCCCGGTCTTGGTCCTGAAAACGAACCCCTCGATGCCGATGATATCACCAATGTCGAGGAGCCGAAAAGCGTCGTACCTATCGCCCAGGTCATCCTTCTTGAGGTAGACCTGAATGCGACCCTGGGAATCCTGAACGTGACAGAAGGACGCCTTACCCATACGGCGAAGGGACATGATCCGGCCGGCAACGGTCACCGATCGTTGCGGAGCATCGTCAGCGAAGCTCTCTTTGATCCCCCGGGAGGAGGCACTTGCCACAAATTCATACGGATAAGGATTGATGCCGAGCGTCCTGATTGCTTCGAGCTCTTCCCGTCTGCGCAACATGAGCTCGTTGAGCTCCGAAGTTTCCGTCTGGTTTCCTTCCAACCCGTGCTCCCCTGTTCTGAGACTGACCGCCTAATACGGTGCAGGGACACGGTGCGTCGTGTCCCTACAAATCCGAAACAAAAATAGCGAGATCATTGATGAGAAGCAATGTTTCAGCCCGTTTACCGCCTCTCCCCTATGAGGACGTCCCCTTCCAGCGATTGAATATCCAGCGAATCACCCGACGTATGGATTTGCAGTTGGGACAGATTGAGCTTGAACACGAAGATGAGTCCGGATTGCACCGTAATCATGCTGTCGGGGGGAATGTCGAGACTGCTCGCCTGGCCATACCGGTCGATGAGCCCACGCGAGAGTCCGGAGAGATTGAGGGAAACAGAGTCGTCGCCGGCGCCTTCGAGCTTTGCCCGGAGCAGGAGCCGATTCGGGAGGTTGAATTCCGCCGTCGCGTGCTCTGTTTCGGTGAGCGCTATGGCAATGGCGGTTCCGGCAACCGCATCCATCAGGACAAAGGGAAATCGTTTAAAGGTCAGGAGCGAGAGATGGGCGAGGTGACTGATGGACGGCAGTTTCATTGAATCTCCTTCGCAGTTTACCCTGCCGGGTGTCCGGCCTCTCCTCTCGCCCGCCACTGGTGGAACGCAAAGAGAGCGACGCCGGCGATCACCGCTATGTCGGCGCAATTAAAAACGCCGGTACGAATGGAACCGACTCCGATGGTAAGAAAATCCAGAACCGCGCCATCGAGTCTGATCCGGTCGATCAGGTTCCCTCCCCCGCCGCCGATGAGAAGCGATGCCGCCAGAAGATCGACGGTCCGGATCCCGCTTCGAAGAATGACAAAAGCGGCCAGCGCGAGGAGGAGGAAGCCGATCAGAACTGTAAAGAGCCAGAAGCGGACCGGTCCCGGCAGATCAGCACCCAGACTCATCATTGCCCCCCGATTCTCCTGGTACACCAGCGTCACTGTTCCGTCCAGGAGTTCGACGACCGGATGGCCGGCAAGGAGCGAAGCGGCGAGGGTTTTGGTCATCCGATCCGCCAGCAGGCACGATCCTGCGACGATCAGGACGAAGAGGACCCTCTGCGGCAGGTTCACAAACCCATCTCCCGCAGCAGATCAGAGGCACCACCAATCTTCTCCGTAACCCAGAGAACGTACCGGATATCCACGGCGATCGAGCGACTGTACTGCTGGCTCCAGGCATAATCGTTGATCGTGGCTTCGAAGGTCCGGTCGAAATTCACCCCGACGAGTTCGCCGCGCGCGTTCAGCAGCGGACTCCCTGAATTCCCTCCCGCGGTGTCCAGATCGTACAACAGTGCGACGGGCACGCTTTTGAGACGCCGATGCCGGTACCGGCCAAAGTCTTCCGCCCGATTGAGTTCGAGCAACCTCTGCGGTGACGCAAAAGGGGGCACGCCGGTCGTCTTTTCCACCACGCCGCGCAGCGTCGTGATCGGCTGCTGATACGTGGCATCGGCCGGAGAATAGCCCCGGATCCTTCCGCAGGTGAAGCGGAGGGTGCTGTTCGCATCCGGTATGAAATCCTTCTTCAGGAACTCCTGCTTCACGTCAAGATACTTCGCCGAAAGCCGGGCAAGCGCACCCTCACGTTGCTGGCGGGTTTCTTTGAGGCGCAGATATGCCGGCTCCAGCGTCCGCGCAAGGCCGAGGAAGGGATCCTCTGGACGAACGGCCGGCTCCTCCGGACCCGCGAAGAGGCGCGCAACAACCGACGAATCGGTCATGCGTGTCTCCCGGTATGCACCATCGAGAAAAGCGTCGATGGAATGTCCGGCATCTCGGACAGCAACGTCACGCTGCGCGCGGACGGCTTTAACATCACCGACACGATCTACGGCAACACGGTCACCCTGGCGCCGAAATCGGGGGGTGCCGTCGACCTCGGCTCCGACAGCGGCTTCGGGCTCACCAATGCGGAGATCAATCGCGTGTCGGCTTCGACACTGGTGATTGGCACTTCGGGCACGAATCCGACGGGTTCGATCACGGTGAGCGCGCC
>DAIUKN010000382.1:0-3720 GCA_036848195.1 Bacteroidota bacterium | reverse complement strand
ACCCCGGCAACGGAGATCGGGTGCTGATCGACGGCATCACCGGATCGATTGATTTCCGGGATCCCGCCTGGCAGGGTTATGAAGGAACGGATTTCGAGGCGGTTGTGGATTTGGGAGGAGAGATTCCGGTGACAAGCGTTTCCGCGGGTTTCCTGAGCAGTCCGGGCGCATGGATCTTCCCTCCGGTTGAGGTCGAATATTCCCTCTCGGTGGACGGGAAGCAATATTCGCCGGCTGCACGGGAGCGATTTGTCATCGACTCGACGGCAAACCGCTCTTCGGTGATGAGAACGCATGCCCGGTTCCCTGAGACGGAAGCGCGCTTTGTCAGAATCCACGCCAGAAACGTAGGCATCTGTCCGCCGTGGCATCGCGGAGCTGGAGGGAAGGCGTGGATTTTTGTGGATGAGATAGCCGTTAGGTAGAGATGCGGGGGAATTTCTGATTTCAGATTGGAGATATTGCAGCCACGTCAACTTTCTGAACCGCCCGGTGCGGACCCGCATGCCGGGTGGCGTGGCAGGGGTTGCCGTGGAGGTCAGGGCTCCCCTATGCCGATTTTCCGATGGCTTGCAGGTTCGCCGTCCCGGCGCCACCGGGAATCCGTCCTCGCGCCGTAGAGGGCATTTCTACGGTAGCGCCTGCCGTACAACCGGCCGTGACCCGCCTGCCAGTATGCTCTATTCAGCATGTCGGTTACTCTATTCTCAAGTATCCCTCGTCAATATTCCACCCTCTGATTGAAACCAGGGCCTCAGCAGATCCCACCTGTGGTACATGCTCAATGGAGAGTGTTTGTTTCCCCCCGGGCTCGATGGACAGATAGTTGTCGTGATAGAACACAGGCAGGATTCTCTTCCTTGCCTTTGCGCTTACCAGCGCAATCCGGAGGAAGAACGCCAGGGGCCCGCCTGCCGGATTTTCAATGCTCACCTCAATCCGTCCTTCACTCACTCTTCTGGCTGCTGCCTTCACTTTTGCCTTCGCCATCTGCTGGAGGCCCGTGTAGGCGCTGATTGAATCCGGAAGCCAGTAGAGATTCTGGCTCAGGAGTTGCTGGGAAGCATCGAGCAGCCGCAGACTCAAGAATCCTCCCTCATGCCCAAAGGCTTTCTTCATACGGCTCTTGATGGTATCAATCTTCTGAATTGAGGTCGGACCGATTTCCACGAACCATTGCAGGATCAGCGAATCCTTGCCCGCAATATCGATGGTCCTTGCCTGCACCATGAGGTCGTGGTATGGGTGAAAGGTGTTGTTCACCACCATCAGCATTCCGTCCGCCGGATTACACATGACGTGCAAAGGTTCGTTTGCGTGACGCAAGCCGTAGAGGCCTGCGTTGGGATCCAGATAATAGTCGTACATCTGGCCGCGCAACGCAGTCCACGGATTCTGGGTCTTCCAGATGATGACCCCGGTATACCACTCCCACATGTGAGCGAGATGTCCTTCCATGAGAGCCCGGTACTGGTCATAGTTTACGAGTTGCGCCCTGTCGGTATACTCTCTCAGGTCTTTGGGTGTCCCGTATGCATCGATGCTTCTACCGTAGCCGTGATGCTTGTGGTATCTCCAGACGGAGTCAACCCTCTTGCCGGCATCATCAGGGATCACCATGTTTCCCGGTGGAATGAAACGTTCGAGCGATTCGTAGTCCCCCATGCCCACCGAGCCGATTTCGGAGTTGAATGGGAAAGAACGGTATTCCCAAAAGTGGTCAATCTGTTGAAGATGATAGGCGCCGTCGCCGTTTCCTCCAATGAAATTGTAGGACATGCTGTCGACGTTGGAATACGAGAAGAAGTAACGACTGCTATCTAACGCCGGGAGCAGTGAATCTTGCATGGCAACAAGGATGTCCTCAGGGGGAGGGATCTCGTTGCCGCCGCAATAGAAAGCCAGGGAGGCGTGACTACGGATCATCTTGACCTGATCAGCCACGGAACGGAGGAACAGCATATGATCATCGGGGTACTTGCGTCTTGTCCACTGGTCTTCCTTCTTTTTCGGGTCCAGCCATTTGCCGTTGCAGTCACCCGACATCCAGAAGTCCTGAAACACCAGAAGTCCGTATCTGTCGCATGCATCGTAGAATTCGGGCCTTTCGGTTATCCCTCCTCCCCAGACGCGTATCAGGTTGAGGTTCATGTCGCGATGAAACCGCACCTCTGCATCGTACCGTTGGAGTGAGAAGCGGAGCATAGCATCCGAAGTGATCCAGTTACCACCCTTTATGAAGATTCTCTGGCCGTTGACAAACACTTCCCGGCTCCGTGTCTGCGGGTTCCACCTTGTCTGGATTTCACGGATGCCGATGGTAACAGACTCCTCATCCAGCACTGTTGCCTGGTCGCTTATGAATTGAATCACCAGCGTCGTCAGAGATTGCGGGCCGTATCCGTTGGGCCACCACAACCTCGGATTCCGCAGCGTATCATCGGGCAGTTGGACGGTCACTGTCGAGAAGGGCTGCAGAAGGACCTCTTTTCGTACCGTGTTTCCTTCCAGCACATACGTCAAGGTTCCCCGGACCGTCTCATCCGTCGGATTCTCGACTTCCGCGCTCACGCGGAGGATAGCCGGCGCTTGGGGCTGACCAGGGAATCTTTTCCCCGGCACCAGCGTGACGACATACGGATTGTTCAGACTGATGGTCTGTGTCTCTTCGATTGTCACTTTGTCCCAGATGCCTGTGTTCCGGTCGGGGATGGCTTGAATCCAATCCCACCCGGCGACGTATTGGCAAGAAACATTTCGCCCGATAGTACCGTCGCCTCCCTGACCGCCATTGGGGTTTCCCACCGGATCGGGAGGATACACCAGGACTGCCAGCCTGTTGTTATCGTCACTGGAGAGAAAAGAAGTAATGTTGTATGATTGGCGCAGGAACATCCCGTAATGCGTTTCCCTGTTGAGTTTGTGTCCGTTCAGATAAAGTTCGCAGCCGTAGTTCACACCTCGCAAACGCAGCCAAACTTGCTTGTTCCCGCGCGGCGATTCCTCCCGGAAATTTCTTACGAACCAGTAGGTATACATCTCCCGTCCCGCATCATAGATATCAGGGATCTGTCGATTGTTCATGCCGTAGAAAGGGTCGGGGGCGAGCTTGTTGTTCACAAGGGTGGTCAAGACCGTCCCCGGTACTGTGGCGGGTAGCCAGCCTGATAGCGGGAGGGAAGGATTTGACAGCTCTTCGCCTGTTGAATGTACATTTCTCAGATTCATGCAGACCCAGCCGGAATCCAATTCGTACCGGTTTCGGGGTTGACTGTGCGCGTCTTTCTGTGTGGAGCCATACGATGGCGCGGAGGCGGGGAGACAGCTCAACACCATGGAAAATGCAACTCCGGCGAAGATCCTTTGCATCATCCTCAGCCTCATTATATAGGGAGTGGTTAGATTGTCAGGTCCACGACGAAAGTACGATATTGTCACGTAAGGTCCAATTCATGGTACGCGTTCACTCGAAATGTCGCCATCCGTGACCTGCTGCTGAGAATGCGCGAAATCTTTTTGGGCGGAATTCGAGTCTGGCCTACGGGCGATTGACATGAAGACTCGAACCCTTCGATGCCACTCCGCGGACCTCAGGGTTCGACCCTGAGTACATCTTCTCTTTCTTCACGGAACAGCGGATCTTCCGTCGATCACCTTCGACTGTCGGCGCTTTGTCTCCAGGTAAGCTTCGGAATAGATCTCCGAAAATTCTTGGAATAT
>DAIUKN010000381.1:0-3721 GCA_036848195.1 Bacteroidota bacterium | reverse complement strand
ACGCGATTGCCCAATTTGCTGAGGGCCTCAATCACGCCCAGCGCCGGGAGCTGCTCCACCTCCCCCGTAGCACGGACCAGATAGGGAAGATTGTGCCCCCCGTTGCTGAACTGGACCTCTCCGGTGTGAATGTTCATGACGCCGAAGAAGACCGTCACGAACGTGGCTGCATCGCTTTCCGGTATCAGGAGCGTGTTGAGCTTCCGCAATACCTCACCGGGATTGACGATTTGAAAGGCAATCGCTTTCAAGAGCGTGCGGCTCACGGCCATGTAGATCGCGGCCGGAATGCCTTTCCCGGAGACATCACCAACGGCAAAGGCCAACCGGTCTTCATCGATGAAGTAGAAATCGTAGAAGTCTCCCCCGACCTCCTTTGCCGTCAGCATCTCCGCATACACATCGATCTCCGGACGGTGCGGAAACGGGGGAAAAGTTTTTGGCAGCAACGACTGCTGGATGCGTGTCGCCGTGCTGAGGTCTCGCTGCACGGCAACGAGTTCGTCTCTTGCCTTCAAGGCATGCCTGATAACGTCAAGCTGCTGCATCGTCTTCTGAACCGTAAGCTCCAGGTCCGCGAAATCGATCGGCTTCGTCAGGAAATCGAAGGCACCGCGGTTCATTGCGGTCCGGATGTTTTCCATGTCTCCGTATGCCGAGATGATGACGGACTTGATCGCGGGATTGTTCCTCTCGCCCACCTTTTCCAGCAGGGTCAGCCCGTCCATTTCGGGCATGTTGATGTCCGACAGGATGACGGTGATGTCCTCGTGCTCGTCCAGTTTTTGGAGCGCCTGGAGGCCATTCTGCGCAAACTCGAACCGGAGCTCATTGTCGCGTATCTGCTTCCGGAATCGCTGTCTGATCAACAGCTCAAGATCCGGCTCATCATCGACGACGAGGATTTTGGGGGGAATGCCGTTGTCTTGTGTTGCCATTTCTATCCTTCGGAGTCGCTTGCCGCTACCACCAGGACGTTCTTCTTGACCTGATCGAAGTCGATCGGCTTGGTGAAGTAATGCTCGGCACCTGCCGACATGGCTGATTTGAAATTGAGCTCGTCCCCGTAGGCCGTGATCATCGAGACCCTGATGCCGGGGTACTTCTCCTTGACAACCTTCAGGAGATCGAGGCCGGTGATCCCCGGCATATTGATGTCAGAGAGGATACAGACTATATCGACCGGCTTGACCGTCTGGAGGTAATCCAGAGCTTCTTCGCCGGAAAAGGCGTAGCAGAGCTCGACGCGGCCATCCTTCACTTCTTTGCGAAATTGCTGCCGGAAGAGGATCTCGACATCACGTTCATCATCGACGATCATGATCTTCATGCGGGGCCCCCTTTCTCGTTTATGGTATTACGCGGAATGGTTATGACGAACTCGGTGTACTCTCCTTCTTTCGTATCGACTTTGATCTCCCCTTTATGTACCTGGGTGATGATATCATAGGAAAGTGAAAGTCCGAGTCCCGTCCCCACCCCCGCCGGCTTCGTGGTGAAGAAGGGATTGAAGATCTTATCACGGACAGATTGCGGAATTCCGTTCCCATTGTCCCTGATCCGGATTTCGACGCCACCGGGAAGATTTTTCGCGCTCACCCGAACGATGGGAGCGAAACCGTTCTTCGACGTCTTCTTCTTGTCGTTCGCGGCATAGCAGGCGTTGTTGACAATGTTCAGGAACGCACGGCTCAGGTCCTGCGGAACGACACTGACTTTGCCGACCGAAGGATCGAAATCGGTCTCAATCTTGACATTGAACGATTGATCCTGAGCCCTCATGCCGTGGTAGGCCAGGTTCGTGTACTCGGCGAGCAAGGCATTCAGATCGGTCTCCTGGCGTTCTCCCGACTTGCCCCTGGAATGGAGCAACATTCCGCGGACGATGCTGTCCGCCCGCTTTCCATGTTCGTTGATCTTCCCGACATTTTGCTCCAGATCACTCAGAAGACTTTCGATTTCCGCGGCCCTTTTAGGATCCACGCGGCCGCGCTCCGCAGCAAGCTCTTTCCGGAGATCCTTCGTCAGGTCGTGCGAAAGGACGGAAAAGTTCGTGATAAAATTCAGAGGGTTTTTGATCTCGTGAGCGATCCCCGCCGTGAGCTGTCCCAGCGATGCCATTTTCTCGGACAGGACGAGCTGGGTTTGCATCTCTTTCAGATTGTTGAGCGTTTTCTGAAGCTCGCCGGTCCTCTCCTGGACGGTCTGTTCCAGCTCCGCCCTTCTCTTCTTCATGCTCCGCATCCGGTAGAAATAGAAAGAGGGTCCCGTCGTCAGGAAGGCGAAGATGGCGAGCCCGATGAACCACCCGGTCTGGTAGAAGTGGGGTTTCAGAACGAAGCTCGCCGACGCTCCCTTTTCATTCCAGACGCCATCGCTGTTGGCGGCGATGACGCGGAACGTGTATTCTCCCGGATCGAGATGTGTGTAGTAAGCGTCGCGACGGGACCCGGCGTCAATCCACCCCTCGTCGAGTCCGGCCAGTTGATATTTGTACCGGACTTCATTCGAACCGGCGAAGCTGATCCCGGCATAGTGAAACTCAAACCGGGATTTTCCTGCCGGCAGGTGAACCGATTCCATTGATTGCTGCTGTTCCCCTTCGACCAGAAACCGGTCGATGACCACGGGAGGGGGAACCTGGTTGACCCGGATATCCGCCGGGTTGACCACGGCCAGTCCCCGCGTCGTCGCGAAACAGATTCTGCCGTCCCGCAAGTGAAAACCGGAGGGGGCATAGCCGCCGTCGCACTCCCGGCTCTCCATCCCATCCGCCGTGCCATACGAAGTGCAGACAACGGATTGCGCTTTCCCGTCGGCGACATCGTTAAGTTCCTTCTTGCTGACGCGGTACACACCTCTGTTGGAGGACATCCAGAGGTACCCTGCCCCATCCTCGAAAACAGTATAGGCATTGTAATCGAACAACCCCTGACGAGGGGAGATGTTGAAGAATTTCCCCTCTTTGAACCGGAAGAGGCCCGCTTCTGACGCACCGATCCAGACGACTCCCTCCGGGTCTTCATAAACGGTCATGGCCCACCGGGCCGTGAACCCCTGGTCGGGGCCTATCTTCTCAAGATTTCCATCTCTGTACCAGTACAGACCATTTTGGGTGGATATCCATATTGTACCACGCCTGTCCTCGAAGAGAGAGCCGATGAAATCACCTTGAACGTTCTGTCCGCCGACCGTTGTGATTGTGGTGAATTTCCCACCTCTGTGCATGAGGAGATTGTTGCGGGAAGAGACGAGGAAGTCACCCGACCTTGTGAGAAGAAACGCACCGGGCAGGACATCCGGGGCTCCGTCGATCATGCGGGAGCGAAAACTGATCGTCCCGTCCTTGAGCGCATGGAGTCCGCGATCAGAACCGATCCAAAGAGTTCCTTCTTTGTCTTCCCCGAGAGCGCGCGTGTTAACCAGCGGGGGACCCTCCTTGTTTTCGAACACCGTGATGACACCGTTTTTGAGCCTGTTGAGTCCTCCGAAGGAAGTCCCGATCCAGATTGCTCCCATCCGATCCTCAAAGACCGTATTGACGATATCGTAGCTGAGCCCCACTTTGGACGAGTACGTGACAAACTTCTCGTCGCGGAAGCGGTCCACACCACCGCCGAAGGTGCCAACCCAGATGCTCCCTTCCCGGTCGATCATGATTTCCTGAACCGCGTCGTCCGAAAGCCCATTTTTCCGATCGTAGCGCTCGAACGACCCATCG
>DAIUKN010000380.1:0-3736 GCA_036848195.1 Bacteroidota bacterium | reverse complement strand
CCGTGAACACACTTGCAAGAAATCCCGCCTTCCGCAGTCGGTACGTGCGCGCGAGGACGACCAGCGATACAGCCAGCACCAGGACGATAAAGGCGAAATACGCCGTCCATGTCGCGGTCCTCGTCGAGACCATGTTCTTCAGCCCGTCCCAGTAGTCCCACACAAAAAGGCGCGGCGTCGCCTCAATCCGGTCGGTAATAACGAGATTTGCGAGCTGCAGGTTGTGTCGGAGATCCTCATCCGAAGGCATGAGCCGCCGTGCGCGCTCGTAGTTAAGAATTGCCTTCGCTATATTCCCGGTCTTGTAGTACGCGTTCCCCAGGTTATAGTAGAGGTCCCCGTTGACATGGCCGTTCTGCACAATCGACTCGTACAGTACGCGCGCTTCCGCGGCCTTGCCCTGCTGGTAGAGGCTGTTTGCCTGCTCGTATAGCTGTTCGGGACTCTGCGCGAACACCAGGCAGGCGAAGAGAACGAGAAAAATCCCGGCAGCAAGGATCCGTTTCATGATCACTTCAGCGTCCGTTCAAGTTCCACAATGATGCGCTTTGCCTCGTCGTACGTCTTCTGCATGGAGGAGACATCGAGGCTCGACGGCGCGAAGCGGGCCATATCGCACGACTCCAGGAGTGACCGGAGCGACTGCAGGAGACCGGGTTCGACCGAGCGATGCGAAAGTTCGGCGGCGGCTCCATCGACCGAGAAGTCTGCCTGCGGAATATTCAGCTTATCCCCGAGATATTTCCACAACGCGCGGGAAACTTCTGAATAGAACCGGAGCCGTTGGCTCGACGACGGCGATCCTTTGGGACCGGCTTTTTCCTTCAGAAGGTACTCGGCCTGTTTCAAACCTTTCTGTGCCACATGGATCGCCCGCCGGTTACGGTACGCCGATTGATCGAGCATCTCCGTCTGCCGCCGACGCGCGTACACCAACACCCCGACCAGGCCCGCGAGCGGTAGCAGCATCAAACCCACAAATAGCCCGCTTCCGTAAAGGGTCTCCCCCTTCCTCGAAAACGACAGAGAGCCAACCTTGATGAAGCGGATGTCCTGACTGAGAAGTTTGACGTCCTCCCTCGATCCGCCGGCAATCATCGGAACGGCAGGTGCCGCCCCCTGTTCAACGTTCATTTCGATCTGCGGCGACCTCAGGCGAACGTACTCCTTCTTGGCGAGGTCATAATACGAAAACGTCACGGGCTTGATCACTTTCAGGCCGGGATAGCGCGGGATGAGCAGGTACTCGAACGTCTTGCTCCCGCTGATTCTCTCCGCCTGTCTGTTGATCGCGTCGGACACCTTCGGCGTGTACTGCTCGAAGTCCGCCGGCAATTCGACCGCAGGAGATTCCAGGAGCTTGATGTTTCCGGTTCCGGAAATGGTAATTTTCAGGTTGATCGGCTCGTTGGTCCGGGTGGTCTTCTTGTCCACCGAGGTGCTCATCGCCAGCTGTCCCACGGCACCCTTAAAGTCATCCGGAGCTCCCGGCGGAAGAGGATCCACCTTGATCTTGATGGGGTCGCTCTTCACGGGATAATTCACGTTCCTGCCGAAGGGATCCCGGAAAAAGGAATCGAACGGATCATTGGACCGCGAGGACTGTATTTGCACGGTTGTCTGGAGCTCCATCGGACTGATCTCCAGCGAACCCGATTGCGTGGGGAAGAGCGCGACGCGCTTGATGATGCCGACCCGGTACTGCTTGCCGTTCACGGTCTCCGACGTCAGCGAGATATTCTTCGGGGTCTCCACATCCTCGCCCCAGAAGCCGGTGAAGGTCGGCGTCTTCTCCACTGCATAGTTAACGACGGAGACGCGTGTGTAGACCTTGAAGACAAGGTTGATCTGCTCCCCCTGCACAACATGCGTTCTGTCCACCGTCGCGCGCAGGAAGAGGTTGTCGCCGATTTGGGCCCCCACGTCATCGGGAACACGGGCTGTCGGCTTGGGTTTGGGGGCAGCCTTCACCACATCGAGAACCAGTGGCGATGTTTTGAGGATCTTCCCGCTCGCTTCGATGGATGCCGCGCCAATGGTGAACTTCCCCATCCCCTTCGGCTGGAGGATGAAACTGTACGTAACCGACGACGCCACCGCGCCGTTGATGAACTGCATGCTGGACGACTGGTTCGGCCCGGCCATGACATGGAAGTTCGTGAGGACAGGAAGCTGCAGATTCTTCCCTCCACCCATGCCGCCGTTGTTCAGAGTGAAGATGAGGGTGAACTGCTCTCCCAACCCCACGGGGTTGCGGTCCACACTCGCCTCAAATGTAGGCTCCTGCGCCATCACCCCCGAGGCGGACAGCAGAACGGCACACAACCCACAAAACACGCCGGCCCATCGACGCGCGCTCATACTACCAGTCCTTCTCTGTTCGCGGACGAACAGCCTGTCGCACACGAAGCTTCTTCTGAACATCTTTTTCGTTGTTCTTCAACACATCAAGGATTCGCTCCGCATCGGCCTTTGACATCTTCTTTTCCTGCTGGCCGGGACGCTGTTGCGCCTGCTCCTGCTTCTGCTGTTGGTTCTGTTGCTGCTTCTTCTGCTGATCCTGCTGGTTCTGCTGCTGATCGTTCTTGTTCTGATTCTGCTGATCCTGCTTCTTGTCCTGGTTCTTCTTGTCCTTGTTCTGTTGCTGTTGCTGCTGTTGTTGCTGACGCAGCATCCGAAGGGCATACGAAAGATTGTACTTCGCATCCTGATCGTTCGGGTCAAGCTTCAGCGACTCGATATACGACTGCACTGCCTCCTGGTATTTCTGCTGCTTCATCAGCGAGTTACCGACATTGAAGTAGGATTCTGCCTTGAGGTCCTTCGCGCCCTCCTTCTCAAGCACGCTCTCGTATTCCTTGACCGCTTCATCGAATTTGCCCTGCTTGTGCAGGGAGTTTCCGAGGTTGAATTTCCCCTGAAGCAGGCCCTGTTCCTTTTCAAGGGCTTTGCGGTAGTTGACTTCAGCATCACTGTACTTCTGGTCTTTGTAGAGGTCGTTGCCGCCATTGACCAGCGACCGTACCGACTGCGCCCTGCCCGATGAGAGAGCGACGGCTGCAATCATGAAGCTGTACCATCCGAACCGTTGAAGTGTCATGCATTCACCTCCTCTTCCCGCCGTAACGGATTCCACTGCGCAAGCCAACGGATCTTCTTCTCCGAAAGCAGCACTTCGAAAACCAGCATCAGCAGAGCCGCGGCAAGGAAGAACTGGAACCGGTCCTCGTAGTCCGTGAACTGCTTCACACCGAACTCCTTCTTCTGAAGGGTGTTGATAGCCTTGTAGATCTCGTCGAGTTCATCCTGGGCATTCGTCCCGCGGAAATACTTTCCGCCGCCGACGGTGGCGATCTTCTCCAGCGAAACCTCGTCAAGCTTGGAGACCACGACGTTCCCCATCCGATCGCGCTTGAAATCTACCTGCTGGCCCGAGGATCCGTACACCGGTATGGGGGAGCCGGTCGGTGAACCAAGGCCGATCGTGTAAAGGAGTATCCCCTTCTTCGCCGCGTCCTCAGCCGCTTCAAAGGCATCCCCCTCCGTGCTCTCTCCATCCGTGATGATGACGATCACCTTTGTCGTCTGCTCTTTGAAGTCAAACGATTCCACCGCCCGGCCGATGGCCGCCCCGATATTGGTCCCCGGGACAGGAACAACGTCGACATCCACGACATCCAGAAAGAGATTCGCGGCGCTGTAGTCCGTCGTCAGCGGGAACTGCGTGAAGGCGTCA
>DAIUKN010000379.1:0-3739 GCA_036848195.1 Bacteroidota bacterium | reverse complement strand
CTCCTGCGGACCAACAGGATCTTTGTCGACCGTTGCGAAGGCGTCGGGTATATTTCTCAAACCGATTGCATCGCGATGGGACTGACGGGGCCGCTTCTCCGCGCTTCCGGCGTGGCGCACGACCTGCGACGGGACAATCCGTATCTGGTCTATCCTGAACTTGATTTTGATGTCATCACCGCGATGGAAAGCGATGCGCTCGCGCGGTTCTACGTCAGGATCGCCGAGATGAAGGAGAGCGCAAAGATCCTCCGGCAGGCGCTCGACAGACTCCCGGAGGGCCCTTTCAACGCGATGGAACCCAAAAAGGTCCTCCCGAAAAAGGAACGGACCTACACGAAGATGGAAGAGCTGATACACGACTTCATGCTGGTCAACCTCGGCATCGATCCTCCTGTCGGGGAGGTGTACAGCGCTGTCGAGTCGTCGAAAGGTGAACTCGGGTTCTACATTGTGAGTGACGGCACCGGCCATCCGTGGCGGCTGAAGATTCGCTCCCCTTCAATGACCAACCTCCAGGCGCTTCCGTTGATGCTGAAGGGTGGCATGATCTCAGATATTGTCGCCATCATCGGCAGCCTCGACCCGGTCATGGGTGAAGCGGACAAATAGAACCGAAAAGGAGCACGATGTTATCGGAAGCAAGTCTGCAACGGATCGAAGCGCTGAAGAAGCGCTATCAGAAGCCGCAAAGCGTTGTTCTGGAAGCCCTATGGATGTGGCAGGATGAGCATGGGTGGATTTCCGAAGAGGGGATGAAGGAGATCGCGGGCTTGCTCGGGATCCCCGCCCACCACGTCTACGGCGTCGTTTCATTCTACACGATGTTCAACCGGAAGCCGGTCGGTAAACACAAGATCGAAGTCTGCACGAATGTCTCGTGCATGTTGCGCAACAGCGACCGGATCCTGACGCACATTCAGAAGCGGCTGCAGATCGGCGTGGGTGAAACGACGCCGGACAATAAGTTCACTCTCGTGGAGGCAGAATGCCTCGGATCCTGCGGCACGGCGCCGATGATGCAGGTCGGGGATGAGTATTACGAAGACCTTGACGAAGCGAAGGTCGACAAGATCCTGAACCAGCTGAAGTGACCATGGAACCCCTGATTCTCCCGAACATCCCCGACTATCACACGATCGAGGTCTACGAAGCGCACGGCGGGTATGGGATGCTCCGCAAGGCGCTGGGCATGAAGCCCGAGGAGGTCACCGACGAGGTCAAGAAGTCCGGGCTCCGGGGCCGCGGCGGTGCGTGCTTCCCGACCGGCTTGAAGTGGACCTTCATGCCGAAGCAGACGGACAAGCCAAAGTACCTCTGCGTGAACGGAGACGAGAGCGAGCCGGGGACGTTCAAGGACCGACAGATTTTTGAGTGTAATCCCCACCTCATGATTGAAGGGGCGATCATCGCAGCGTACGCGATGGGGATCAAGACCGTCTATCTCTACGTTCGCGGCGAGTACAACAAGTGGATCAGGATGGTCCAGAAGGCTCTGGACGACGCCGCGGGGAAGGGATATATCGGCCAGAACATCCTTGGCTCGGGGTTCGGCACCGATTTCTTTATTCATCGCGGCGCGGGTGCGTACATCTGCGGCGAAGAATCGTCCTTGATGAACTCGCTGGAAGGAGAGCGCGGGTATCCCCGTGTGAAGCCGCCATTCCCCGCGCAGAACGGTCTCTGGGGATGTCCGACGACCATCAACAACGTGGAGACAATCGCGAACGTGCCGCTGATTCTCAGGATGGGCTGGGAAGCCTATTCGAGAATCGGAGCACCAAAGCATCCTGGCCCCATCCTGGTCGGCGTCAGCGGGCATGTGAACAAGCCGGGCGTCTACGAGATGCCGACAGGCGTTCTTCTGACAGAGATTATCGATACATACGCCGGCGGTGTCCCCGGCAACAAGAAGATCAAGGCGGTGATCCCGGGTGGATCATCCACCATGATCCTCCGGGGTGAAAACCTCCCGGGTGTGACGATGGATGCGGACGGTCTGAAGGCTGCCGGCTCGAGCGTCGGAACGGCCGGGATGATCGTGATGGATGAGGATACGGATCTCATCAGGGTAATTACGAGGATCACCGCCTTCTACCATCATGAGTCATGCGGACAGTGTACCCCGTGCCGTGAAGGGACGGGATGGATGCATAAGATCCTGAAGCGGTTCGAAAACTCCGAGGCAACGCGCGCCGACATTGATCTCCTTCTGGACGTTGCCAACAATATCGAGGGGAACACTATCTGCGCGCTTGGCGACGCCGCGGCGTGGCCGGTGCAGAGCATGATCAAGCGGTTCCGCGAGGAGTTCGAACAGAGGGTGGTGGAAGGAAAAGTTCCTGCCGTCGCAGCGGTAGGCGGCTGATGGGGTCACCAAGGCCGGCACCACAACCATGAGCCCTGCCACCGGCGGGGCTTTTTGATTCTCACCTCCCTATCGGGTATATTCTCATGGCACACTTCCGGAGCAGATCGTGACAGACGATGTGAAAATCGAAATCTCCCGGATCGGTGACGGTCCCGCTGACATCCCTCTGCCTGCCTACGCGACCGAACATGCGGCAGGTATGGACGTCTGTGCCGCTGTGGAAGCGGAGGTCATACTCAAAGCGGGCGCTACTGCGCTGATCCCAACGGGATTCGCCATTGCACTTCCGGTCGGGTTTGAAGCGCAGATCCGGCCTCGCAGCGGACTGGCGATCAAGCATCGGATCGGCATCATGAATTCTCCGGGGACGATCGATGCGGATTATCGCGGCGAGGTCAAGATTATCCTTACGAACTTCGGGACGGAGGATTTCGTCGTCCGGAGAGGGGAAAGGATCGCCCAGATGGTCATCGCCCGGCACGCCCGGGCGGAATGGACGGAGCGGCCATCCCTGCCGGAAACCCGGCGAGGCGCGGGGGGGTTCGGACATACAGGCCGGTAATCGGAAGGTTTCTCTTTCTTTATGGCTCAACGAAGAGCGCAAACAGCCCCGCGGTCCGGGCGGAAGGTGGTAGCGCAGGCAACGGTTTCGGAAACCCGAACGGCGACGCTGCCGCGCCCCACAAGCGAGACCATCGTGGTCGTTGCCGCGGTCCTGCTTCTGGCTGCACTTGGCTACGCGGTTGCCCCCATTCTGTCACCCTTCGTCCTCCTGGCGGTCCTCCTCTTCCTTCTCTATCCATGGCGCACGGCCCCGGTTCCTCAAAGACTTCTCTGGCTCGGGGTCATCCTCTTCACGCTCTGGTTTCTTCATTCCATCCTGGCGATCCTCGGGCCGTTCCTCATCGCGTTCCTGCTCGCCTATCTCATGAACCCCCTCGTTTCAGCTTTCGAACGGAAGGGGACGCCACGATGGCTTTCGTCGCTACTTTCGATTCTCTTCCTAGTGGGCATCAGTGTCGGGGCCGCGCTCTTTATCCTTCCGCCGGCCATCCGTCAGTTTGAGGGGATCATCGCGGGCCTGCGGCTGATCGTGGGCAAGTTTGTGGGACTTCTCAATTCGGGCGTGATCTTCGAGGTCCTTCAGCGCTACGGGATCCCCGCCGAGAAGGCGCAGGAAGTCCTGAGCACCCAGCTCACCCCGAAGCTCGAAGGGCTCCTGAAAACGCTCTTCGAAGCCGCGTTCGGATTTGTGACCGGCCTCTCCTCACTCCTGTTGAACCTGGTGAACATCATCATCGTCCCGTTCCTGGTCTTCTATCTCCTGAAGGATTTTCCGTTGATCGTTCACCGCTTTGCCATGCTTGT
>DAIUKN010000378.1:0-3745 GCA_036848195.1 Bacteroidota bacterium | reverse complement strand
GAGCTGTACCGGAGGCGCGATTTTAGCACCGCTATCGCCAAGTTTGAAAACGTTCTTGGGCTTGTCGGAACCGATCATCCTTCAGAGACATACATCGCACGCTGCCGCGACCTGGCGGACCATCCTCCGCCCGAAGACTGGGATGGCGCATACACCATGACGACGAAATAATAAGAGGAGAATCACCCATGCTACGATATTTCATGACCTCTGTGCTGGTCGTCTGCCTCGCCGCTCTGGCGATCGCGGAGACAGTATACACAAAAAGAAAGAGTAACTACGTTCGCGAGGGACCTGGAGCATATTACGAGCTTATCGCCGTCGTCCCAGAGAACACTGCACTCGAAGTGCTCGGGAAAACCCCCGGCTGGATCAAGGTGAAGGCCCCGAAAAAGGATGGGTGGCTTGCCGAGAACTGCATCTCTGCCGCCAAGGCAAAGAGCTCACCGACCGTTTCCGCCGAAAACATCTGGGCTTCACCCAAAGCCTCGAGGGCAGGGATTTCTGCCGCCATCAAAGGTTTTGCCCAGAAGCATGGAAAAACCGAACCGGGGAACGTGGATCTGGTTCTGAAGAACTCGACAAGAAAATTCACCGACGGGGAATTTGCCGCGTTTAAGGCTGAACTCATGAAGAACGACCCCGGCAAAGAATCTCCGGTTTCGATGGCGGATCTGAAACTGGGCACCGTGGAATACAATGCCGGGATTCAGGAACAGGAAGTCGGCCTGGGAATTGCCGCCAGAATCGCAGGGAAAGGACTCGTGAACAATCCTGCTCTTGTCCAGTACGCAAACCTCATTTGCGCAACGATCGCAGAGAAATCCGCTGCCTATGACTGGGATTTCACGGTCTTTGTTGTCGACGACAAAGCTATGAACGGGTTTGCCGTCCCGGGAGGGTACGTCTTCATCACGCTCGGAGCGCTCAAGCTCTGCGCCGATGAGTCGGAGCTGGCCGGTATGATCGCTCATGAAATGGCGCACGTCATCAGAGGCCACGGCCTGCAGGAAATGTCCAAGCGGATTGCAAACATCAAGTCCGACGCCGCATTCGCGGAACTCGATGAAGAAGTGGGCGAGAAATCTCCGGAAGAAGCGGACCTCGACGAAGTAATACAGCAAACCTACGAAAAGATTGTATCTCCACGGCTTCTCTCCTATGAGCTCGAGGCGGACCGGATTGCGGCTGTCCTCTGTGCAACGGCAGGATATGATCCGTTCGGGCTTGCCAGGATCAGCCGCAAAATGGCCGCCATCCCTCGTGAGAAACCGGATTTCTTTGATCCATCGTATATGGCTGCCGATGATCTGGGGGAACGCGCGAAGAAGATCGATGCATTCGTCAAAGAGGAGTTTGCCGGCTTCCAGGCAGCCCGGATGCCGGAGCGATATGCGCAGCGAACCGAATCGTTGCGGTAGAACTCTCCCCTCGACCGCTCAGCAGTGCGCAGCCCCCATCCCCGAAGAGATTCATCGTGGGTGGGGGCTGCGCCGTCTCTTCCCTCCATAGGAAAACGGAGGGGATAGCGGTCACTGTTACTTCCTGACGATTTCCAACCTTTCTACTGCTTCCGACACCTCGCCAGCCGGAATCCCGGCGATCCACTCCATCAGTTCCATCAGTGCCGCCTCGCGCGTGCTGAGATAACCTTCGCGGTCAACCACTCCGCCGCTGTGGAACTCCCGCTTCTCTTTCGAGGCAATCACCATCACCAGTTCCTCGGAGCTCTCCCATCCTTCAGGAAGATACGCTCTCCAAGCCATGAGCGCAGGTGGAAACGTTATGGTCTCCTGCGCGCCAACATGGTTCTCACTTGCATATTCGTGCGGAAAGAGGAGGCGTACGCTGTCGCTTGCCACATTGAACACGTACAGGTAGCATTCCTTCGAAGGGGTGAGCTGAAGAACCACCTTTTCCCCCTCTTTGAACGACCTCTGGTTGATCTTCAGGTCGATGTAGAATGACTGGTCCTTTTTTCCCTTGGGGCGGGTGACTCTGGCGTCCAGCGTGACGCGATACCTGAGGATCGGCGGCCGGACCGGGTCGGTTTCGATGTTTTCCGTCTGCCAGCGCACATTGCGGACCTCGGTGACAAAGCCCTGCGTCCCCGTCCGCACGACGTTCAGGAATGCATCGTTTGCACGCCGCTGCTGGGTTGAAGAATTGAATGCTTCCGACTGAACCATGAATTGCGTAGCGTTGACTTCAATGCCAAGCTGCCGAAGCGCCTCTGCATAGGCATTCGCCTTGGCCCTGTCCTTGGCCTGTGCAGCTGTGATATTCTCGGCGATGGTCTCGCCAACGACGTTGGAAATCCAGACATTCTCCTTGTCCTGGGCCACAAGAGTGCCGGCACCGGCCAGCGTCATCATGCCCGCCAGAACCCCCGGGAGACATCGCTGAACTGCCTTCAGTAGAGTTTTCATGACGATACCCTCTTCTGCATAGTTCTGAATGATTCACCCATCGAGCTGAGAACTCTCTTCTCACCTGCCTTCGCCGCTCAGCGCGGTCACGACCGCATCATTGAGCGCTGGCCGCACTTTGAAGATTTTCGTGTTCGCCCGGGTCGGATATACCCTGTTCGTGAGGAAGACGACCGCCAGATTCCGTTCCGGGTCGGCCCAGACACATGTCCCGGTAAATCCCGTATGCCCGAACGAAGACGGGGAGAAAAGAGACCCTGCCGAGGATCCGACCGGTGACTTTCTGTCCCATCCCAGGAACCGCTCCTGGCCATTCTCCTGTTTGCGCGTGAATTCACGAACTGTGCTGTCCCGCAGGAACCGGACCCCGCCGTAGGTCCCTCCGTTGAGCAGCATCTGCATGTATACGGCCAGGTCCGCGGCCGTGGAAAAGAGTCCGGCGTGCCCCGAAACTCCTCCCAGCAGCTCTGCGTTCTCATCATGGACCGTCCCGCGCACAAGTCTCTTGCGCCAGATGCTATCGACTTCCGTAGGGGCGGCGAGATCTCTCCGGTCGGCCGGCGGCTTGTACATCGTGTTCTTCATCTGTAAAGGATCAAAGAACTCCTTTTTCACAAAATCGGACAGGGGCATCCCCGCAATCTTCTCCACCACCTTCCCCAGCGTCATGAACCCGAGGTCGCTGTAAATGGTGCTGTCCCCGGGGCGCGTTACGAGTTGTGTCGCGAAGAGAGAATCAAGGGCCTCCGCCGGAGTCCTGCACATCTCCCAGAATTTCCTGAAGGGGGGGAATCCTCCCCGGTGGAGAAGCAGGTGACGGATCGTAATCGAAGCCTTCGGCTTGGTGGCAAATTGGGGGAGGTACTTCGAAACAGGATCGTCGAGAGCAAGCTGGCCGAGATCGTACAACTTCATCACCGCTGATGTCGTCGCGATGACTTTGGTCAGGGAGGCAAGGTCAAAAATCGTTCCCGTTGTTACTTCCCGGGCGTTGAAGTCGTAGGTAGTGGTCCCGTATGCCCGGTTCCACACCATTGCTCCATTCCTGACGACCGCTACTTCCGCGCCGGGGAAGGCAGAATCCCGGATTGCAGCGGTGACGATGCTGTCGATGCGGCGGAGTCGGGCCGGGTCGAACCCTGCGAGAAACGAATCACCTCTTCGCAGCTTGGCTGCCGGCATCGCGATCCCCGTCCCATAAGGAAACGAACCTGGAATAGTCACCGGAAGATTTCCCCGAATTCCCGTCTCCCCGAAGAGAGCCTCCACCGTCGCTTCGACAAGAACTTCTGCGTCGGAATACGCGCAGAGGAGCG
>DAIUKN010000377.1:0-3759 GCA_036848195.1 Bacteroidota bacterium | reverse complement strand
GTAGGCGCGGTACATTGGCGACTGGTACTCCGCGCGATATTCGTCCCGCAGTCCAAAAACAGATTTGCGCTGGATATCGGGAGTCCTGAGCAACAAGTCCAGGCGGTTGTTGCCCTTCTCCGAAAGAGTTCCCCCACCTTCCAGTTCCACCTGCGCGCCGCCGGTTCCCTGCTCTCCCGTTCCTCTGACCCTTGCCTCCAGGGGATACTCGAGGGTCTCGCCCCTGCGTGCAGCTTCGCCTGGAACCACGTCCACCGAGCTATGCGCTACTCCCGTCACCGTCGAATCGTCCGCCGAAACAGCCGTCAACTGGATTCCGTAGAGGAAGGACTCTCTGGAATCCGCCGGTGTGGTAACCACTACGCCGACGATCCGGGACTCCTGGGAACCCAGATGGACCTGGGAGGAGTCCATCTGAACCTGAAAGCCCTCAACGGTTGGAGTCCGCAGGTGGACCCCGGTGGGTGTGTTGCCGCGATTGGTCAATGTGAAGGTGAACCTGCAAGGAGCTCCTGCAACGGCATACCGCGGCGTCTCGAGAGGTACGATCTCCAGCCGGCGAACCCCCGCGACATTCAATCCAACCGATGCGCTTGAACTGTCCAGAGGGCTTGACGGTTCGGATGCCGCATAGCGCAGTTCGTACTCTCCCTCGGGCGCTCCTGCGGGGACAGAAAGGCTCACGAGCCGGACCTCGCTTTCTCCTGCGCGAAGCGAGAAGGGGGGCTCGGTCGTGATCACCCGCCAGCCGGCCGGCGGAATGGCTTTGCCCTGGATGTCCAACTTCTCCCCGGAGTGATTTGTAACCGTAAACCCCACAGTAACTGTTCTTCCCGGCAGAGCGTTGAAAGCTCTTTCGCCGGCCGGGGTGACCTCCAGCCGTGGGGGAGGAACAGACATCAGGAGGTTTAGGGGAAAGATGAGCGAGAAAGCGAGGAAGATCAGAG
The DNA here is from genome assembly GCA_036848195.1 of Bacteroidota bacterium. Classification (GTDB taxonomy): domain Bacteria; phylum Bacteroidota; class Ignavibacteria; order UBA10030; family UBA6906; genus DAIUKN01. Next base: position 2,812 of record DAIUKN010000377.1, on the reverse strand, counting down.
GCCGGGGGTGGCTAAACCATCGCGGGTGGGCGTTACCGGATGAGGGTAAGGATCCCTGTGGCGGACCGCAAACGGGTATCATGCTTCCCCGGCGGAGGGTCAAAGCTGGAGCGTGTACTGGGCCCCGAAAACGTCGTCGCCTCCCGCATCCACGACTACCAGGGCTTTGTAGGATCCTGGAGGAATGGTCTTGAGGTCAATCAACTGGCGGACGGAAGTCCCGGGGTACATACGGTAGCGGGTTCCGGGGAGTTTTCCCCGCGAAACCCCTTTCGCATCGAAGAACTCAACGGAAACTTCAGGACGGATCCAGAGGTCACCGGAATTCTCGATATCGATCTGAAGCGCCCGGTCTCCGCCCTCCCTCAAGGCCAGCTTGGCCTCGATGAAACGGATCGCCCTCGTGCCGGTGCCTGCAATATGTGTGGCAATCTGGAGACCGTATCGAATCGTCTGCAAAATACCCAGGTGTTTTGCAGAATCACGCGTGCCAAGAGAGGATTCAGCAGACCCCCGGGCGATCCCTTCGATCATCAACATGCTCCAGTATGATCCCCCGAGTGCCTTACCCGAATCCGAAAGCGGCACGTTAACGGAATAGCTGATCGTAACGGTTCCCCGTGGGGGTACGACGGTGCGCGAAGGGCTAAACGTGATCCATCGGGCATTCGATCGGCGAAGCGTTCCCGGATCCCCGTAGGAGTTCGTCCCGTCGTGAGAGAAGGTGTAGTCAGTTTGGTAGACCTTTGCCTCCTGCGGTTCCTCGGTGTCGTTCTTCACGGTGATCGTCCCTCCGTATTTCTCGCCCGACCGGACCTCGCGATCATGGCTGAGGTCGCCGATAATGTAGATCTGGGCGCTTGCTCCCGACAGGACGATCGATGAGAGCAGAAGAAGAGCGAGAAAGTGTTTCATGCTCATGGTAAACAGGAGATTCTATTGTTCAAGAAGTGTGTATCGCACCGTGTGGACATCGTCTCCTCCAAGTTCGCTGCTGTTCCCCTGCGCATACGTTGCCGAAGCGGTGTACCGGAGCGTGCAGCTGTAGTTCTTGTTCTTGTCCCTGACGATATCGGTGACAAAGTCGACGGCCAGCATTCCGTCCCTCAATGTCACTTCGGGAGCGGCAACGCCGTCTTCCACATTGATCGCAAAGACTTTCAGGGTAAACTTCTGACCCGGGCAGCTGGTGGACACGGCGATCTTAGCGGTATCCTTCAGACGCTTCCACCGGAGTGTACATATGGTAGTGGAAGAGACCATCGGTTCAACGATCGGGGGGCCGCCTGTCATCCTGATGATCGGATTCCCTCCCTGAACTGTAATGGTCTGTGCCTGAGCCTCGGCCGAGGCGGCCGAGAGGAGGATCAAGAAGAGAGCGAGTTGCCTGGCAATTCCCATGTCACTGATTGAGGACTGTGAAGGTAACGACGTGTGAATCGGTGCCGACGCCCTGGGAAGCCAGAGCAACTCCGGTGTAGCTCAGGATGCAGCTGCCTGCCGATCTCCCCACGTTGAGCAGTAAATCGCTCGGGGTGGTGCTCAGGGTTATCTCGGGTGCGGGTGTCCCTTTTGTCGGGTTCAGCGCAGCGAGTTTGAGTTTGAAAAGTGGATTCGTGATCGAAGTGCTTGCAGTGATTTTCTTCCCGCTGCTATTGATGCCCCAGACCAGCTGGCTGGACCGGTCGGTCACGGTCATTTCGTCGATTCCCGCCTGGGCGTTGACCGCGGAGACATTCAACGCGAGGGTCAGGGTCATGACCTGGAGCGTCGTGATTTGAGGAACCTGAACTGTTACGGTGTGACTTCCGGAGGCTATTACCTGGGCCAGGCCCGCTTGGCCCGACAGAACGATCAGTGCGAAAAGCCACGAAAGACGAGCAGGGATCATGGGGACTGATTACGTGAGGAAGAGAATCGTCGGACTATCATCCCCCCCAATATATGTTCTGCTTCGACAATTTACAAGATGGAGACGCGTGGAAGCCGTGCCCTCCCACCGAAGGCACCAGATCCCACGCGTTTTCCCTCTTCATGTTACGTTCCCCCTTCAGGTTAGGGAGCGGTCAGAGTATAGGTGACCGTAAAGTTGCTAGGACCAAAAGCGTTTGCGTCAGCGGTCGCACCGAACGCATAGGTGATGGTTCTGTTCGGATCGCCACCCCGGCCGATTCCGGTTACAACCTCCCTGGTGGTTCCATCGCTAAGGTCAACCGTCCCCGAGCTTGTGCCTTTCGTGCTTACGAGAGCGACTGACAGTGAAGTGTTGGCCGGCATTACCGGAGACAACCCGGCAGTGATTCGTGCAGGAGCGCCGTTGTTGTGGGTGATACTGTAGGTCGAGGCGCTATTGGTCACCGAGGTCAGGGCGTCTGACCCGGGGTCTGCAGTGACAATTGCCATGGAGACTGCGCCCGAGGTCGATATCCTCCATATGGAGGCTACCGAGAGACTGAGCGTCTGGGTTGCACTTGCCTGTGCAGAAGCGGTTTCAGCAAAGAGTGTAACCATTGCGAGTGCAGCTACTGCGACGAGTATCTTCTTCATAGGTCCCTCTATCAGTAGGTTTGTATAGTGAATTTGTTTATCAAATCGTTGTTTCTTGCGAGCAATATCAGCTCAACCATTGTGCCAAGTGCCCAATTGTGTCTCCTAATCAAAAATCACCAGTCACCGATCTGTGGTATGCGTAAGAATTACCGTGAACCCATGTAACTACGGAAAACCTTACAAGGACCAGCTTCACTACTCTGCCGCCGCAGTGGGTCCTGCCCGAAAAGCCCGAGAATTTCAATACTGCCGCCATCGAGCG
>DAIUKN010000376.1:0-3773 GCA_036848195.1 Bacteroidota bacterium | reverse complement strand
GCTTCAAGGACGGCCGTGCTGACGAAATTCTCGGAGGCGATCAGTTCAAGTTTGGTATTCTGTCGATGGATTTCCTTCCGGATCGCGGCGTACACTTCGGGGTCGGAGATCTGAAGGGTCTTCATATTCATTTCCTTTGCGGATGAGCGGCGGGACGGGTGTCCCGCGGGAAGAAACCGTGAATCGGATGCCTGCTGTCAGAGCAGACCGGGAATCAGTCTTCCTCGTACCGCACGAACCAGAGCGTGCCGATATTCAACGAAGCCGTTAATCTGAGGATGTTATCGCGTATCAATCCGTTGTCGGTGGATCCTCTGCGGGCATATTCGAAGGCGACGTTCACACGCGTATCGCCGGTGAGCGGAAGGCCCACGCCGCCCGTGATCCCCCACTCATTCACGTGGTAACCGTTCGGTGCTGCATACGTCGCATGGTAATACGCTCCGAACCGGTACGACATCCGTTCGGTCAATACTGCAAACATCTCCTTGGCGGGACCACGTTCGACGCCGATCCCGAACCGGTAGCCGTTGCGGAGTGAGGCGGGACTCGACCCGTTGATTTCCGCACCGCTCCAGGGTTGGGCAAAGTAGTCTGCCGCGATGGTCGTCCGCTCGCTCGCCTGATAGGCCAGGCCGATACCGTACGAGATCGGGATGGAGGTCGTCGAGTTGATTTCACCGGAGGTATCGCGTTCACCGGTGATCGGTTCATTTGTGAACTTATAGATACTCTGCATTTGTGATCTCATTGCCCCCCTTGTCGTAAAGACGAAACCGACCGTGAGGGGGCGGAGAGCGGGTGCGATGTCGCCGAGGCCGGTCAATGTCCCGCCGAACGTGAACGTCAGGCCATTGACGGTTGTCCGCTGGGTGAAGGTTCCGCCGGTGTAGCTCGTGGAGAGAGGGGCCTGCGATGCTTCGGCATCGAGCGTTCCGAAAAGATAGTTGATGGAGAAACCGAGCGCGAGCGAGGTAAGGGGAGCGTACGAGAAGCCCAGCAGGCCCTGACTTATTCCTCCGGTTCCGACGTTGTGGAGGGTATACTCCATCGTATCGGTGGGACTGACGAACGATGACCGGCCGTAGGAATCATAGTTGAGCGTGCTATAAGGAACGAATCCGGCGACGAGTGCGATCCCGTCTTCCTGGGATATCGGTATGGCCAGCATGCCGCCGTAGAAGTCCATGCGGGCGAGGAAGCGCGAACGATTTCCGTCTGTCGAACCGAAACCTTCGTACTGCATTGAACCTTCGAAACGAACTCGGTTGAAGCGCGACCATGTCCCGGGTGCGAGCGGGTTGATGTAGCCCGGGCCGCTGAGTCCGATGCCGGTGTATCCCATCCCGGCGCTTCGAACCCCTGTAGGATATCGCAGATCACCGAGGCCGAAGATGGAGTAGGAGGAACCACCGCTACCGGCATGGGCCGGCCGTTGGCCTGCCAGAAAGAGAGCTGTCAGAGTCAGAAGGAGGATTGATGTCGAAAGTTTTCTCACGGCACCCCCTAATATCCTTTGATGGAGTAGACGATCTTCAGGCGAGGGCGAACGGCGGCGTTCGCGGCGGCCGGGCTGAAGAACGTATAGAGGTCGGGTGTGCTGAACTCGCTCGACGAGGTTGTCCGCAGGAGCAGCCCGTAATTTGGACCGCGGAGCCAGGACTGGACATGCCTGCGGATGTTGAACGAGAAGGTGTAGGCAGTCCCGCTCTTTCTCCGCCCAAAGGACGTTCCGTCTTCGGTATCGAAACTCGTGCTGTCCGTCGCGCTCTGGAGCAGGTGGGGGGCCACCACGGTGTCTGCCACGAACTTGCTGAGCCGCGACGTGACGGGGTCTCGTTCGAGGAGAAGCTCCGCGCTGTTAATGATCGCGCCGCGGGGGATCCCGCTCATATCAAAATGGAGCGTACTGCGGTAGACAATGCCCGACTGCAGATAGAGAAGACCGGGGTCCGAGAGGGAGGGGGCGATGTTCCCGACGAACGAGTCGACGCCCGTCTTGAACGTGGAGGTGTCGCGCGTCGTGCCTGCGCTGTTGACGGCGATCACCACCAGCGTTGGAAGGTAACTCGTTGAATCAGACCCGAACGCCACGAAACCCCGGATGATTGACTGCGTTTCGGGTGTCGGTATCAAGGCGACGCCGTACTTGGTCGTGGTGGTGCTGGTGTTTGTCCGGAACCACTCGCGGACCATTGCGGTGTCCAGGTCGAGCACGATCGCCTGGGTGTCCGTCCCTGCCGTGGCGGAGAACGATCCGCGGACCGCGTCCTCGTAGAAGCCGGTTTGCACGCTGTCCCAGGTCAGCGTATTCGAGGACCAGCTCCTGGTGATTCGGTGAGCAGCAAATCCAAGCGTGCTGTTGGAATTGCCGTACCACGTTACGGCATGAAGCGTGAGTTTGGCGGAAACAACGTTGATGGTGTCGCGCTCGGGAAAGTTCGCCGGGTTGAACTCAACGGCTGAGAAGGCGACGAAGCCGCCGTTCCTTCCGATCAAATTGACGTTGCCGTTCATCGCAATGTACTGTTGAAACGACCGCCCGCTCAGGGCCTGGACAGTCGTGTCTTTCACCTGGAAATTCGTCAGCGGCAGCGTGGCCACCAGCGAATTTGCCTCAGTCGGTTCGTCGCTGCAGGCCGGGACCGTGATCGCAAGGGCGGTTGCCAGAAGACCGGTCGCAATTTCCCGCCACATCTGCCGATTGAAATCACCCATGCGAAACGCGCTCCCCATCGATTCTGTTCAGAATGAAATCGACTGCTTCGACGATTGACGTGGCTGTTCGGTCGGGCCGGACGCCTTCTGTCGAGCACTCTTCAGCCGCTGTTTTTCCGTAGCCGGTCAGGACCAGGATTGTGGTCGCGCCGACCGCCTGTCCGGCCTGGACGTCAACGATTCGGTCGCCCACCACGAATGAACGCTTCAGATCGAGACCAAACTCTTCTGCGCCCTTCCGGAGCATTCCCGTCTTCGGCTTGCGGCATTCGCAGGCGATGTTGTACGGGGGTCGTCCTTCCGTGGGATGGTGGGGGCAGTAGTAGATCCGGTCGAGCCGTGCATTGTCCCGTCCAAGCTCTTGCTCCAGACGTTCATGGATCGGGAGAAGATCCGCTTCTGTGAGGAAGCCCCTCGCCACACCCGATTGGTTGGAGATGACGCAGGTGACGAGGTGCCGTTCGTTCAAGGAGCGAATTGCCGCACCGGCGCCGGGTATCAGCCGCAGCTCATCCGGCGTCCGGAGAAAATCGATCTCTTCGTTGATCGTCCCGTCACGGTCAAGGAACACACCCCTGCGCTGGGCAGTCACTTCCTGGCCAGGCTCCTGTACAGCTGGACATACTTCTTTGCCGAGGCTTCCCACGAGAAGTCTTTGACCATTCCCGTCTTCATCAGCTTCTTCCATCCCGACTGGTCCGCATACGCATGCAGCGCGCGTTGAATTGCCTTGAGCAGATCGGTGCTGCTGTACGTTGTGAACTTGAACCCGGTTCCCGTACCGCTTGCATGATCGTAGTCGTCGATCGTGTCGTCGAGGCCGCCCGTCGCCCGGACGACCGGGATTGTCCCGTACCGGAGGCTGTAGATCTGATTCAGGCCGCACGGTTCGTAGCGTGACGGCATCAGGAACATATCGCTCCCCGCTTCGATCAGGTGCGCCAGATCGTTGTTAAACGTCAGCGCGGCGGCGATCTTGTCAGGGTGCTTTTTCGACGCTTTCTCGAACATGTCGTGGTACCGTTTCTCGCCCGTGCCGAGAATGACCATCTGGA
>DAIUKN010000375.1:0-3789 GCA_036848195.1 Bacteroidota bacterium | reverse complement strand
CAAGGTCTGGGTGGCGCCTGGCGTCCCCCCCTGCGGCGATTCGAGCGGTGTTCGCGAACCCGGAAAAACCTCCCCAAACGCCGTCACGCCCGGGAGCAAAGCGCCCATTGCGGGAGTCTTCAGAAAGTCTCTGCGTCTCATAGTCAGGTCACACCGTTATTTCGATTTCCACTGGTGCATGGATCCTTGGATACTGGAGCACCAGCGCACCGCCGGTAAGCGGCCGCTTTTCCCCGTTGACGACGGCAGCGGATGAACCGGTCTTCCGCACCTGGACATCGAATTCGGTTTCACGAACGGTGAATCGTCCCCGCAGCCCGTTGATCCCGTCGAGGAGTCTCGGGCGAACCACCAGGCGATCCAGTTCCGGCCGGAAGCCCATCAGATGATGGACGACCAGAGCGACGATCTCCGCCGGTGTCCAGCCGACATAACAGACTGGCGGGGCGGGTGGAGTGATGCTGGGGCCGTACCGCTCGAACCAGCCCCCGGATTTTCCTCCGTGGATATCATGGAGCCATCGCAGAATGCGCCACACTTTGGCAGAGTCCCCCGCCTCCGCATAGGCACGGGCAAGGAACAATGAGCCAAATGGCCACGGGCCCGGCGGGTCGGGCTCGCTCGACGTGTTGTACCTCGAATACCCCCCGTGCTCCCACTTCTGGTTCCAGAGAACCTCCATCGAAGCCAGGGTCTTCTTTGCTACAGCCCCGCGCGGGTCAACGAATTCGTATATGATGGGATAAACGGTGGCGGTATCCGGTTCACATTCCGGCTTCTCTAGCGTTGCCAGTGGTGATCCGGGGGGCATCCTCTTCGGGTCTGAAGGAATCATGTACCTCTGCCACCGCCCATCCCTGGTCCGTCGCTTGATGAAATGTCCATCTTCAATCAGCCGGAACGTTGGGTCCTCGAGCATTGCCTTCCTGATTTCCGCCGCGGCTGATTTCCACTTCCGGGCGGTCTCATTGTCGCCGAATCTGGCCGCGATTTCGGCCCCCCGGTCAAGTCCGAGAACAGCCCAGAACTGATAGGCGATTTCATATCCGTCTTCCACACCGAAATTGTCGCTCCGCTCCCAGAACTCCCGTTTGTTCCGAAGGAGCCGCGACTTTCCGTCCCAGAAGACATCCTGCAGGAGAAATGACCCCACAGACCTGATCCTGTCCCACGAGCCTTTGACCAGCGATTCGTCTCCCGTCCAGCACAGATAGGTCCAGATACCGTACAGCAGCTGACCGTTCTGGTCCAGCTCAGCATAATCGTAGCCGGACCAGCGGCTTGACTCGATCGTCCGGCCATCCTCCCCCAGGCTTTTCGCCAGAATTTTCGACAGGATGGTCTTTGCCTCCGTGACGAAGCCTGCGGGTAGCATCGCCATGGAAACCATGACGTCGTCCCGGACCCATTCCATATTGTACATCCAGAGCCCGGAGTCCCGCTTGCCGCTCCGCGCGACCTGCGATTTCAGTCCCGTCCTCGAAACGTTATACAGGTGATCGAGAAGAGCGTTGCCGCTGGAGACCATTGGTTTGGACCTCCAGAACGTCACCGTTTCTGTCCAGAGACCGTCGAATCCCCTTTCCTGAAGAACCTTTTCATCGCCCCGGATGGCGTAGACAAATGTCGTCTCTCTTTTCTCGCCCGGTTTTACGGCTGCCGGGTCGAGAATCATATCATACCTCCCTGCGACTTTGACCTGGCTGTCCGGACACAGGAGCCTGATTGAGGCGAAGCCGTTGCCAATGATCGTCCGGCTCGCTTCATCCGCTGCAATATCATCGAACATCACAAAATTCGGACAGAGTCTCAGCCACATCCCGACCGGACACGCCGCATTTCCGCCATTCGTGACCGTGACCCTCCGGAAGAGCAATCCGCGCTCCCGTGGTGCGAAGATCTCCTCCTCAACGACGCACGGCCCGGCATTCCAGCGCGCGGTGATGACCGGCACGGTGTCGGGATACTTCCATTCGATGGAAACAAAGTTCTCGGTCTGGGCTGCGTATGTTTTTCCGTCGACGTTCACCATCAGAACCGATCTGCCAAAACCATCCTCCGGGTGGAAAAGGAAGGTGCTCCACTTCCGGGCGAAGTGCTCCCCGTCCATGATGGTCAGGCCGAGAAACGTCGGAGGGCGGTCGAGCGAACGATTGGGTGAGTACTGGACAACGCCAACAATATCGCCGTTGCCGATCGTGAAATATTCAATCCCGGGAATGTATGTTTCGAAGTCCTGGTGCGGCTTCTGTTGAAACTTTCGGGCCTGATCGTCAGCTCCGGGCTCCGCCACTCCGGCAAGACCGTTGATCGAGAGCGTGCCGGGGAGCAGGAGGCCCAGAGCAGGTGTCTTCAGGAAGTCTCTTCGTTCCATAAACCTTTCCCGTCCATTTACGAATAGTGTATAACGAACGTTCCTTTTCGTTTCGCTTCGACCGTAGCGTCGACATACCGGCTGGATCCGATCTTCCGTTGGGCATGTTTCACACGCTTGCCGTTCCAGAGAACGCGAACGGCACGTGCGTCCTTCGGCAGCAGCGCGTGGAGGTTCACACGCGAGCTCCCCCGAATGTCGATTTCCATGCTCCGGGAGAGGGGACGATGCAGGAAGGTGTAGCCGAATGATGCCCCGGAGGCTGCGTACGTTGCTTGCGCGTTGACCTCGTCGGTTCTCGCTGCCAGCCAGCGAGGCGAAAGACGCACCGAACGGAAGAGGGACTCTTCGTCGACAATTCCCGCGAGGCCTTCCATAAGCGCATACAGGAACGCCGAGGAGCCCCAGCCGTCAGTAGGGGTGGCCTCCGGACTCACGCTCGTTTCCACCGACGACGAGCGGCCGTCCGGGAAGTACCAGAGATACGTTTCCTTGTTTCTCGTCAGCTCTTCATACCTGAGAAGCTGTTTGACGCCGTACTCCTCCTCCCCGTGCTCGAACGACGCCCTGGCCAGTTCGCCGCCAACGAGGGGCATGATGCCGCCGTTGCAATACGCCCCCGGAGCGAGTTTCTCCTCTCCGAAGACACCGTTCGGGAAAGGGGGGTCGATGCTGAACCAGGGTGCAAACGCGCCTGCGGATTCCCCACGTTTCTGGTATTCCCGGATAATGCTCACAGCCATTGCATGGGTGGGCATCCCGCGGTTGATGTTCATCGGGTTGCTCAGGCTGAGCTGTTCCCATTCGTCGACGCCGGGTATCGGTGCCGGCGTCAGGGGAATACGATGGGCATAGAATCGTCCGTTAAAGCAGAGCCGGTTCGCCCGGGAGCGAAGACCGGCTGCCTGTCTCTGCCATGAGGCCGCTTTCTTTTTCTGCCCCAGGTATCTCCAGAGGAAGCTCATGAGCCGGAAAGCCTCATAGTAACCGGAGTTGTCGCCGTGCATGATCCCCCAGTACGTGTACTCATCGATCTGGAAGTTCAGCCATGGATTTCGTCTGCTGGTGTAGTCGAAGTCCCACGTGTCGATTGTGTATGCCCGCTTGACCAGCCGTGTTTTCCGGTCCCAGCGCCATGGATCGGTGAGGATGTACTCCAGCGCCTTTTCCATATGGGGCATCATCCGCCTGAGCCACGGGTCGTCCCCGGTGGCCTGCCAGGTCAGGAAGACTGCTTTGACGAACCGGAACTCGACGTCGGCCTCTACCGGGACACGAATGTAACGCGCCCAGTTTTCCCGCTCGCAGGGTGGTTTCTCAGGCTTCGTCGCGAAATTGTCGAACAGCCATCCCCTGGCGCTCTGCGTTTCTGCAAAATGATCGAGAACTCCCTGGAGGTCCTTTTCCCAGTATTT
>DAIUKN010000374.1:0-3789 GCA_036848195.1 Bacteroidota bacterium | reverse complement strand
CCGCCCGCGGAGGTTCTCCACCTGCCCCTTCTTCTTTTCGTATTCGGCCTGCGCTTCGGCAATCAGCGTCACAAGAGAGAGCGTTCTGTCGTTCAGCGCCTGAATGCCCGCTTTCTTTCCATCGAGAACCTCTTCGAAAGCCCGGAGCGCCTCCTGCTTCTCCTGCAGTTGGGTCTGTGTTGCCGCCTCCTGCCCGCGGTGCTCTGCCAGGAGTCGATGGAGGTCCGCCAGATGCGCTTCCAGCTGCACCTGCTCGTGACGCAGCCCTTCCTGTTCCTTCTCGAGACGGGCGATGTTCTCCCGGAGCGCCCTGATCCTCTCCGCGGCGACGAGGTTTTTCTCCTCGACCCGATGAATCTTCTCGCGCTGCAACCCGACGTCTCGCTGTGCCTCCGCCGACCGTTTCTCCACCTCCAGCAAGGTCCCGCGCAGGGTCTCGAGCCGGGTTTCGTCTTCCGTCAATCCTGTGGTGATCCGGGAATGATCGGCGCTGATGGCCGCGAATTTCTCTTTGAGCGGCTCCATGCGGGAGATCAGCTGGGCATATTCACGCTCCATCAGGTCGATCTCCAGTGACTGCACGCGGGTGCGGACGTCGTTGTACTGCTCCGCCTTTCGCGCCTGGCGTTCGAGAGAGTTGACCGCCTTCTGGACTTCGGTGACGATATCGTTCACACGCAGGAGGTCGGCCTGGACGGCCTCCAGCTTGCGATAGGCGGCCTTCCGCCGGTGCTTGTACTTCGTAACGCCGGCCGCTTCCTCAAACAGCCTCCGGCGCTCGTCGGTCTTGTCGCTGAGGATGGTCTCGATCATCTTCAGCTCAATGACGGAGTACGCGTCGGCACCCATACCGGTGTCCATGAAGAGGTCCAGGATGTCCTTCAGCCGGCAGGGGACCTTGTTGAGAAGATATTCACTCTCGCCGGACCGGTACACGCGCCGGCCAATCGTGACCTGGGTGTATTCGGACGGGAGAATTCCCTTCGTATTCTCAATGACCAGTGACGCCTCGGCCATCCCGAGGGGCTTCCGGGCTTTCGTCCCGTTGAAAATCACATCCTCCATCTTGTCGCTCCGGAGGGCGCTGTAGCGCTGCTCCCCGAGAACCCAGCGGATTGCATCCACGATGTTGGTCTTGCCGCAACCGTTGGGGCCGACGATGGCGGAAATGCCGGAGTCGAAGTCCAGGTTGACCCGCTGGGCAAACGATTTGAATCCGAGTATTTCCAGCTTTGAGAGATACATTACCGGGCACTGACCATCATCTGATACATGTACGACAGATACATCGGGGCGGAATGGGCGACATCATAGTACAGATACAAAACCCCTCCGAGCAGGACCGACAACGCGACACCGACCAGGTACACTTTCACCGGATGGATATCGAAGATAATGGAGATCCCCTTCAGGAATCGGATGAACGACCAGACAGCAAGTCCGACCACGAGGAGAAGCGCAGGAATGACGTACATGGTGCTCTCCATCACCCGGTAGAGAATCATTCCGACCGGGATCAGGATGATGAACGGAGCTGTCGACCACATCGTGATCGTATAGGCATGGAAGCCGTAGACCCGGGTCCTCATCAAAGCCTTGAGCGCAAGGACAATCACGGTGACCAGGAGAAGGAACAGGAACAACATCGCCGCGACAGCCGGGATGAACCGCAGGGGATTCCAGATCAGGTTCACGACCACCACTTTAAGCCTGTCGGACACGAGCAGGAATGAGAGCAGGTTATCCAGAAAGAGACTGTCGCGGAAATGGAGGAGCATGCTGGAAGCCGCGATGGCAATCGCCACGCAGACGATGAGACCCAGGACCGTGCTATGAAGAACGGAGACGACGTGCTGGTCGCGGACATCGGAGAAGAAATTGTAGGAGTTCATGAGCGAGCGGTTGACGCTCTCCCGGAATCTCCGGTTCGCGTTGTAGAGGTAGGCGAGCACCACCAGGATGACGAAGCCGGTCAGGACGTAGATGATGGGAGCGCTGGTCGTGGCGGCCCCGGCCGGCAGCGCAACGAACCGTTCGGCGTGGAAAATCGACCGGACCGCATCATACGCGAGACGCTTTTCACGCGAGCCGCTCACGATTCCCATGCTGTGCAACCAGGGGTCGCCGGAGTTGACCGTCAACGCCGGCCTGTCCCCCATCCAGTCGTTAAACGCCCAGACGAATCCTCCGTCGTAATCGAGCGTCCGCAGAATGTCGAACCGTTGAATGAAGAAGCGCGCCTGCGCCTGCTGCGAAAAGCGGTCACTGTATCCGTTGCGGTTATCATGTTGCACTTCCGAACCGGTCTTCGCCACGATCACGGGCTGATCCTTGTGATGCGCCTTCCACTCCTCGGCTTGCGCCTTGAATTCCTTGCTGTCGGCCGCATACACGCTCACCGCCGCAAAATCCACCAGGTCCCCGCATTGATCGCCGTCCACCAGCCTCGATCCGTAGTATGTCGGGCGCTCGTCAAACGCCTTCGCCTGACGGACTACCGCCTCCACAAAACGGCGCGAACCCGCCGTCGTGGGATCGAACTCATCTCCGATGCCCCACGCGAGAACGGAAGGATGGTTGCGATCGCGCAAAACCATCTCCCGCATCATGACGGTCGCGAGTTCGATGAACGACTCCTCGCCAAGCAGCTTCGCCGGCGCAGTGACCGGGAGCTCCTCCATCGCCATCATTCCGTAGCGGTCGCAGAGGTTCAGCATATACGGGTGCGGCGGATGACCGGCGAAGCGAATGACGTTCGCGCCGACACTCTTCATCAGCACCACATCCCGCTCCATCTGCTCATAGGTAAGCGCACTCCCCCAGTTGGGATGATCCTCATACCAGAGCAAGCCTCTCAACACCAGACGCTTCCCGTTCAGCAGAATATCTCCGTCGCGCACCGCGATTGCTCTGATTCCGTACGCGGCATCGAATTCGTCCACAACCGACACCTCTTTCCCCGACGACGTTACAATCGTACACTTCACCAGGTAGAGTTCCGGACTGTCAGGACTCCAGAGTTTCGGATTCTGGAAGGTCAGCTTCGCTTCGGGTTCCTGCCATGCCTCGCCCCGACGCTCGAACGGGACCAGGTTGCTCCGCCCCATCGAGATTCCGGAGATCTTGTCAATCACTTCGAACGTGAATCCCAGTGCCCCCGGCAGAATCCCGGGCACAGACCCCTGCGAAGGGTCAGAACCCTCAATCAGCGCCTTCGCCGTGACCGTTGCGGTGCCGCCATTTGGGGCGACGACCGACTGGAAAGCGATGTCCCTGATATAAAGCTGGGGCGTCGCAAGGAGGAAGATGTCCCGGGTAATCCCCCCATAGTTCCGGTATCCCCATACCTGCGGCCGGAGCGGAATGGTTCTCTTCGGATCAAGCTCGTTGTTCACCGCAACGCGAATCTGGTTTTCCGAACCGACCTGAAGGACGTTGCGCTGAAGGGGCTGAACAAAACTGGTGTATCCCCCTGCATGACTCGTTACAAACTCACTGTTAATGGAAATATCGGCTGCATGGTTGACACCGTAGCAGACAATGTGGAACTGGTACTTGTCCAGATCATCCGCGTTCACCTGGAACTGACGCTCAAAGACCACCTTTCCGGTGAAATCATACGCGCTTGGAACGGTGACTGTCCCGGTTGAACCGTTTCCGGAGTAGTTCCAGCGCCCGGAAAGGTCGATTTTCATCCGGGTGGGTGAATCCAAAAGATACCCGCTGTCAGAGCCACGATGAAGGGGATTGCCATTCTCAAGGAATTTGACCTGGCCAGGAGAAGAGAGG
>DAIUKN010000373.1:0-3800 GCA_036848195.1 Bacteroidota bacterium | reverse complement strand
AGTCATCGTGCCAGACCTTGAACGGTTTTACGCAGACCGGCTTACACCAGGCCCGGTCAATGCGCTTGGGTTCGGTTATGGGGCCATGGGGGGGTACTACACTCTCGACGAGATTCGGCAGCAACTCGACTCGTTGCGACATATGTACCCTGGTGTTGTTGGCATGCGGGACAGCATTGGTGCGTCTCTCCAGGGGCGCCCCATCTGGGCTGTCAGGATGACGGCAAACCCGGACGTCACATCAGAGAGACCTCAAGTGCTCTACTTCGCGATGCAGCACGCCCGCGAGCCGATGGGGATGATGACGCTTCTCTATTTCATGTGGTACCTGGCCGAGCATTACGGGCAGGATCCCGAAGCCACCTACCTTCTCCAGAACCGCGATCTCTGGTTTGTCCCGATCGTCAATGTCGACGGGTACGAAGCGAACCGCCGGATCAATCCCAACGGCGGCGGAATGAGACGGAAGAACATGCGCAGTGTTAAGTACGATGGTGATAACTACGGCGTCGATCTGAACCGGAACTGGGGTGCCGAGTGGGGGTATGATGACCTGGGCTCGAGTCCAAATCCCCTTTACATTGACTACCGTGGAACAGGTCCTTTCAGCGAACCGGAAACACAGGTAGTGCGGGATTTCTTCAAAGGCAAATCGTTTCGGTTTGTCATCGAGTACCATTCTTATTGGAACACAACCTCTTGTCCCCCAAACTACATTGTTGCCGAAACTCCTGACTCCCTTCTCTTCCGTGCGTACATACGTGAGTTAACCCGTGACAATCACTATGCAAACGGAATGAGCGGCGCAACATATGTGCTCAATGGGGCCGCGAATGACTGGTTCTACGAGAATCCGCCTTCTCAAGGTAAGGCGTTTCCGTTCCTTACGGAAGTTGGGGGAAACGATGACGGATTCTGGCCCGCAACATCCAGAATTCAGCCCATTGCATCAGAGAATCTCAAGGCAAATCTCTTTGCAGCTTGGGCGGGCGGATCCTATGCAAAGCTGCAGAGTTCCACAGTCGTAGATTCGAGTGGTGACGGCGACCTGTCACCCGGCGAACGGTTCAGTCTGCAACTCAGGTTGCGCAACTTCGGCCAGGATCCAACAGCCAACATAAGCATTTCAGCATCTTCAGCGCCGCTGGAAATAAGTGCCACGCCAATCGTCGTCGGATATCTTACACCGCACGCGGACACAACGGTCACTGTCCAAGGGCGCGTGCCCCCTGGTGCGAGTGAGGGTCTCCCAACGTCCATCGTTGTGACCGTCAAGCCCGGTGTTCAGGTGGAAGAGCGGGACACAGTCATGTGCATCATCGGTCGTAGCATGATCGTCTTCTCTGATGGCGCTGAGAGTGACACATCAAAGTGGTCCTTCTCCGGCGGATGGGGAAGAACCGTTGTCTCGCACGCGGGGCAATGGTCCTTTACGGACAGTCCGTCGGGGAATTATCCGAACAGCAGAACTGCAACAATGACGCTTCTTGCACCGATACACATCGCAGAAGCGGGAGGAGTAACCCAACTGCGATTCTGGAGCCGATGGAACGCCGAACCGGGCTACGACTACGGCCAGGTTGGAATTTCCAGTAATGGTGGCGGATCGTGGTTCAACGTCTATGGGGAGCATGCATCAGTAATTGACAGGGTCTGTTACACCGGCTGGCAGCCGGATTGGGTCGAGGAGAGTATCGACCTTTCGGATCTTACGGGGAAGAACATTCTCGTGAGATTCCTTTTCTCATCAGATGCATACACGAACGCTGACGGCTGGTATATTGATGACATGACAATCCGCTCCTTCCCGTTAGTCGGTCTAGCATACGCACATGATGTGCGCATCTTCCGTCAAAGCCTGGATACCATTCGGGTGGCCGCGAAGGTCGAGAATCCTCTCTCACACCCCCTCAAGGTGACTGCAACGCTCAGCAATGATGGAGGGGGATTCATCGACAGCCTCACTTTGAAGGACGACGGCCTTCACGGTGACAGTCTTTCCAGCGATGGCCTCTGGGCGAACAAGTATGTGCCGACACAGGAAGGGACCATTCACGTCTCTCTTCGGACGGATGATATCACAGCGGGAACGTCACGAACGCTTCAGGATGTCGTACAGATCCTTTTCACGCGAAAATCTATCATTAGCGTAAGCCTCGCCACCATTACCCTTGGGCTCATACCAGAATCCCTCTCTTCCCGCGATACGTTGTTCACGGTATCGAATACGGGCTTCGGTGGCGACTTGATTCACGTAAAGGTCGACTCAGGGAGTGTCTCTCCTTCTACGGCTCTCGCCGTGCATCCAGCTGATTTTCTGCTCCGTGGCCAGTCATCGAGAATCTGCTCCGTCATGGTCAGTCCGGCGATCCTGCCGCGGAACACCACGTTTTCAGCCATGATCATCGTCGACTCAGATTCTGGTTTCGGACAGACACATTACGAGATTCCGATTCGATTCAGGGTCGTCACGGGCGTACTTGCGGATGGTCCGGGACTACCCACCGAGTACATGCTGAATCAGAACTACCCCAACCCCTTCAACCCGTCAACGACGATACGCTACGGATTGCCGCACAAGTCAACCGTTCAGTTGACGGTCTACAACACTCTGGGGCAGGAAGTAGCTCTTCTGGTCCAGGGAGAACAGGAGGCCGGCTATCACGAAGTGAAATTCGAAGGCTCCGGGCTCTCAAGCGGAGTGTATTTCTATCGTCTCAGGGCTCGAGATTTCCTCCAGACGAAGAAACTTCTGTTAGTTCGGTGAGCCTGGTGCTGTGCAACGGGACGAAAAGCCGGAGGATGGCGTCGTGTTCTTGCGAGGCCGTCCTTCCCGATGACACTGTGACTTGCAAATTCAGCATTACACAGAATGGCCCTCTTTCCGAATGGAGGCTGATATGAGAAAGACTACACTCTTCGCGCTCGGTGTCCTCACGGCTCTCTTTTCATTCATCGCTCTGGGATCTCCCCCTCAGAATCCGGGAAAGGAGCAGCATTCACACGACCCCATTATCGTGCGCCCGCTGACCCATCCCCGGGGACTCACGAAGGTATCGCTTGCTTCGGTCCGGCCATTCTACAAATCGAAGGCGAACTGGCAGAGTATCATCGACTCAACCTGGGGTCCGGGTCTACCGTTCTCAACCAAGCTCGCGGTCTTCGATGATTACGCCACGGTTCTCGCCAAGAAATTCGACGGCTTTCTCTCATTGGGTCTCAACTGGGACTCTCTCAGGACTCATTATCGCTCCAAGATAGACTCGTCGACAAGCCGCGGAAGATTCGCCGCGATCATGGCCCGCTTTGCCATGAGTCTGCGCGACGGGCATACTTCGGCCCTGGACACCATAGTCGCCTATTCTCCGCTGTCACCAGGCGTACCGCTCCTCGTTCTCAGTCCTTTTGCCACTGCAGAACATTTCGGGGCGGTTCTTACACCTCTCCCCGACAGTTCGGCTCTTGTTCTCCGGACAGTTCCCAACCACCCCCTTGGGCTTGAACCGGGAGACATTGTCCTGGGGTATGAGGGGGTTCCATGGAAACGCCTGGTCAAAGAGCTCCTAGACGCAGAGCTCCCGGTGAATTCGGGAGGAGTTGGAGCGCGCTCTGCGGAGACCCATGCCCTGCTCCGAAATGTGGGGAACAACTGGCACCTGTTTGAGACGATCGACATTCTCAAATACTCGACGAAGGAAACGGTGCACCTCTCCGTCTACCCGTTACTGAATCTTCCTTCGAGCCCCATGATGGGAAACGAACAGCTGGAAATCACTGGCATAGCATCAGCATCCTATTTT
>DAIUKN010000372.1:0-3812 GCA_036848195.1 Bacteroidota bacterium | reverse complement strand
GGCGTAGACCATGCTGCGCGTCTGCCGCGCCAGCCCGCCCCAACTGACAATCGACAGCACAATAATCCTGAGAGACTCCGCCGGGACCGGTGTTGTGGCCTTTGTCTTCAGCCCGGCACAAATCGCGCCGGGAACGGAAGCGGTTGCCTATGCGGACCTCGCGGGGAAGGTGCTCACCAGCAAGCTCTCCCTCACGAACATCTCGGTCTCCGAGCCGGGGGGCGGCACCGTGCCCGCCGGGAGTCCTGCGATCGCAACGCTCGAAGCTACTAATCTCATCGCGAGCAGCGCCCTCTTCTCCAGTGTCCCCAAACAGACTCTCGTCGACAACGCGACGATCATGATGCCCTTGCTGGACTCGACCAGGGTCAGTGAGGTTCGCATCAAGTCCGGCGCGCTCACGATCCATCTCGAGAGCAACGTGCCGATGAATATGCTCTTCAAGATAAGATTCACGGAGATGTTTCAACCGAGCGGGGCACAGTACACAGACAGCATGTACCTGTCTGCGGGCGGCATTGCCGACAGGCTGATCAACCTCGGGGGATTGAAGATCAAGTCGAGCGATGGGGGATTCCTCTCCTCCCTCCAGGTGCTGAGCACAGTGGACCTCTACGAAGGTTCACGCGGCCAGCAGGTGCAGGTGAAAGAATCCGATAATGTCGCCGTGCGGGTCTCCGGCACGACCATCGTGGTAGACAGTGCGGTGGGTATTGTCCGTCCGACTGCGATCGCCATCGACCAGAGCATTCCGATCAACCTGGGAGACTTCTCGAGAAAGTTCCAGGGACAGATGCAGATTCCGGCCGCCAATTTGACACTCGACCCGAAGACGACGATCGGCTTGCCGATGGAACTTGATCTTTCCCTGAAGGGGAAGAACAGCCAGGGGCGAGATGTGACGCTTGCCGTTCCGCTGACGAAGGGAAGCGGGACGCTCGGCACGATTGATTTTGTCCCCGGAGATGTCGGCAATTTCCTCACGCAATTCTCCGGGAAATTCCCCGACTCGATCCGGGTCGTGGGCCGGATTGTGCTGAATCCGGACTATGACACGACGCGGGCTGGAACGGTTGGCAGTCACTGCTCCTTTGCCGGCTCCGTGAACCTCTCGATCCCGCTCAACCTGACCATCGGCCCAGGAAGCCTGAGGGACACTGTCGCCTTCGGCGACACGACCGGGGATGGAAACAGCGACTATCAGAAGAATGAAGAGTTCCTTAACGGGATCAACTCGGGCCTCGTCCACATCGACATTGAGAACGGCCTGCCGATGCAGGTGGGCTTCACGGTGACGCTTCTGGACCATGAACGGCGTCCAGTCCTGACCCTCCCACAGGGCGTCGGAGACTCCCTCTGTATTGGTTCTGCGGTGGTGTCGGGCGGCGTCGTGCAGTCGGCGGTCCGCTCGTCGCGGACAATAGCGTTGAGCCGGGATGAGGTCCGACGGTTCGAACCGGCGCAGTTTGTCCGGTATGCCGTGTCAATCGCGACACCCGGAACCCAGCCGGTGAGTTTCCGGGCCACAGATTACGTCCGGGTACGCATCTGGACACAACTTTCGGAGCAGGTGAATCCATGAGCGGGAGAGACCTCGCGCGGTGGTGCGCCTCATTCTGTATGACCCTGACCTTCCTCTGCACCAGGGGGGCAGAAGCGGGTGAGCGGACAAGCATTCAGGGGATTGGCATGGGACGGACATCGGTCGCCAGCGGGCTTGGTATCGATGCTGTCGGGATCAATCCCGCAAACCTTGCCCGCCCGCTCGACGGCATGGTGAGCATCGCCCTCTCGCCCGTTGCTGTGAGCCTGGGGAGCGATTTCCTGAGCTATGACCTCTATACGCGATATTTCACCGGCGTGGCGACAGACAGCGGCCGTATCGGGCACTCCCTGACCGATTTCGACAAGCGCGAGATTCTCAACGCGTTTCCCGGGAGCGAGGGGCATGCCGTTGCCGACGTCGAGGCCCGCCCCCTCGGGATTGCCGTGAGTCTCGGTGATCTCGGGACCGTCGCCCTGACGATGACAGACCGGGTGGCCGCCGTAGTGACGATCCCCAGCTCGTATGTCGAATTTCTCTTCTATGGAAATCCTCCCGGATCGGCGTATGATTTCAGCCAGAGCAGCGGTGTCGGGTTCTGGACCAGAGAGTACGCTCTATCGTACGGTATGAATCTCCCATCGCCGGTGTTTTTGCGCTCCCTCTCGGCCGGAGCCAGTCTCAAGCTCGTCAGTGGATTTGGATACTATGAGCTGGAGCATTTCAAGTCGACGCTGACAACGTCATCGTATGGTGTGCTGGACGGGACCATCGACCTTCTCGCGCGCGGCGCCGGGCTCGACCCGAGCGGCAATTCGTCGACACGCGTCTCACCCTTCCCCGACGCTGCGGGACGCGGGTTCGGCCTTGACCTGGGTGTCGCGGGGGAATTGACCGACTTCCTTCGATTCGGACTCAGTGTGACCGATATCGGGTCGATGACCTGGGATGCCAACGTTCGCCAGACCAGGGCGACGGGGAACATTCACCTGGACAACCCGCTGGATCCTGCGCAGAGGGACTCTGTGGAAAACGCCATGAAAGGAACGACGGAGCAGGGAAGTGCCTTCTCGACGACGCTTCCGACCACCCTCCGCCTCGGTGTGGCGGTCGAGCTGCACAAAGTCCGGGGTCTGAAAAAGCTGATCAAGGGAGAGTTGCTTGTGGCGGCTGACTACAATCAGGGATTGGCGGGGACCTTTGGATCGTCAACGAATCCGCGGCTTTCACTCGGCATGGAGTACAAGCCCTGGTCCTTCTTTCCGCTTCGAGCGGGGGTTTCGTTCGGCGGGATCGAGGCGGGAGTCAACGTAGCGCTCGGGGTGGGTTTCCATTTCGGAGTGTTCGATCTTGATCTTGCGTCGGAGAACGTCGAGTGGATATTCTCCCCGTCAACGACGGCGCATGGATCGATGGCGATGGGGATGCGTTTCGGGATCTAAAGAGGATGACGGCCAACCCCACCCCTGGCCCCTCCTTTTGAAGAGGGAGGGGTGCTGGGACGCTGGGCTCACGCCCTTCGAAATGCTGCGGGCTCGGCCGGTGATGGTCTACAGGATATACCTGCTCAGATCCCGGTTCCTCACGACGTTTGTCAGGCGCGTCTGGACCAGGTTCTTATCGACCAGAATTTTCTTTTCGGTGATTTCCTCCGGCGCATTGAAGAGAATCTCTTCCAGCAGGGTTGTCATGATGGTATGAAGCCGCCGGGCTCCGATGTTCTCGACCTGCTCGTTCACTTCTGTTGCGACCTTCGCGATCTCCTTGATGCCGTCTTCGCGGAATTCCAGTTCCACCCCTTCGGTGGCGAGCAGAGCGGCATACTGCTTGATCAGCGCGTTTTGCGGGAGCGTGAGTATCTTCAGGAAATCTTCCTCGGTGAGGCTATTGAGTTCCACGCGGATGGGAAAGCGTCCCTGGAGCTCCGGGATCAGGTCGGACGGTTTGGCAACATGGAAGGCGCCCGAGGCGATGAAGAGGACGTGGTCCGTCTTGACCATGCCATATTTGGTCATGACATTGGATCCTTCGACGATAGGGAGGAGGTCGCGTTGAACTCCTTCACGCGACACGTCCGGGCCGATTGACTGGCCTCTCGTTCCCGCGATCTTGTCGATCTCGTCCAGGAACACGATGCCGGAATTCTCCACCCGCTGTAGCGCTTCCTTGATGACCGACTCCTGGTCGATGAGTTTCTGTGCTTCCTCGTTCGTCAGAATCACCCGTGCTTCTGCAATCGACACCTTCCGGCGCTTCATTTTCTTCGGCA
>DAIUKN010000371.1:0-3819 GCA_036848195.1 Bacteroidota bacterium | reverse complement strand
GCCTTCCGAGTCGCGTTGCAGGGAGATGCGAATCGCCTTGCCGATGTAGCGCTGCACAAACCTTAGGCGGAATGAGAGATAGATGTGCGTCCCGAAAAGGAGAATGACCAACGGCCATCCCCAGATGACGTCGCTGACGCTTTGAAGAGATTGTTCGAGTTGCTGCATCATGATCCGTGCCTTTGATTTCTGAGTGCAATACCTTCGAGCCCGACCGGCTATCAGCGGCGCGGGGAAAGGTACCGGTCGTACCAGGCCAGGTAACGCTCCATCCGGTCCCTGACGAAACTTGGCCTGGAAATACCGTGATGTTCCCCCGGATAGATAACAAGCTGGGTGTCTCTGCCGAGACTCCTGAGAGCCTGGTACATTTGCTCGGAGTTAAGCAGCGGAACGTTAAAGTCCTTGTCGCCGCAAAGGAAGAGCGTCGGAGTCGTGATCCGGTCCGCCTTGGTGAACGGGAACGAGACTTTCAGCCAAGCTTCCAGGTTTTTCCACGGGACGCCGAGTTCGGCTTCGTATTCGCGCACATACTGGTCCGTCCCGTAGCCGGCAAGCTGATTGGAGATGCTGGCCCCGCTTGTCGCCGCCTTGAAACGTCCATCCTGGGCAATAACGTAGTTCGTCAGCATGCCGCCGTAGCTCCACCCTCCAATACCCAGGCGACTGCTGTCTGCGATGCCGCGCTTCACGATCTCGTCCACTCCGGCAAGAACGTCCTGTGCATCCTTTCTCCCCCAATCGGCATAGATTACCCGCGAGAATTCCTCGCCGCGGCCCGAACTGCCCCGCGGATTCATGGCCACGACGACATATCCCCGCGCGGCGAAAAGCTGCCATTCCATCATGAACTGATTGCTGAACTGATTCACGGGTCCACCGTGGATACGGAGAATGGCAGCAGAGGGGGTCCCCGGTCTTGCCTCAGGCGGTGAGAGAACGAACCCGCCGACAACCGCCCCGTCATTGCTCATGCAGCGGATCTCCTCCGTCCGTGCCAGCCGCACCGTGGAAAGCCACAACGCATTCTCGGCGGTCAACGGTCGGATCTTTCCCTGCTCCAGCGTGACGACCTCATATGGAGTTTGAGGATTGCTATAAAGAAACGCGGTCTGCTCGCGAGGACCGGCACTGAATCGGGCGATATCGCATCGCTCATCCACGAGCTTCTCTATGGCTCCCCCTTTTGCCGGTACGCGGGCCGGAAGGCGCGTTCCGTCGTCCTCCATCAGGAATAGAAGAGATCTTCCGTCCTGCGTCCAGCGCGGGTTCGCAACATTCCGGTCCAGGTTCGGAGCCGGGAATCCCGGTTCTCCGCCGGAAACGGAAATAATGGCCAGGCGCCGGACAGCGTAGAAGATCAGTTCGGGCCGTCCACCCTGGACATAAGCGATCATTGTCCCGTCCGGGCTCCACGAGGGTGGACTGTCCCAATCCGGATGAGCGTCCGCTCCCTGAAACGTTGTCAGCCGGCGCGGAACAGCGCCGGGTTTCGCGTCGAGAAGATAAATGTCATAATTGTCGTCACGATCCATGTCGGGACTCCTCTTGCTCACGAAGGCGATCCGCGAGCCGTCTGGAGACCACGACGGGAGTGCTTCGTTGTACTTCCCCGGGGTGAGTGGGGTAACCGATCGCGAGGCGAGCTCGAACAGGTAGAGATGCTGCCTGCGATCCATCAGGTAATCGGATTCGTCTTCCTTGAATTGGAATCGATCGATGACCAGGGGTCTCGGCGGTTTCTTCACGGCCCCTGGCCCCGGAGAACCGGATGCAGAATCGGGATCCATGATGACAAGAGCGAGACGCGTCCCGTCCGGGGACCACGCAAAATCCAGCACGGACCCCTTCTCGGAGGTGATCTTCTCAGGTTCTCCCCCGCGACGATCCATAAGCCATACCTGCTGGAGATCGTCATCGTAGTCGCGAGCGGACAAAAAAGCCAGGAACCTGCCGTCGGGACTCCAACGGGGCTTGGTGCAGGAAATCGTCCCTTGTGTCAACTGAAGAGGCTGCCCGCCCCTCCATCTGACCATCCGGATGCTCACCCTCCTCTTGTCGGATTTCAGGTCGGCAACCCGCACGGTGTATGCAACCCATTCACCCTCGGGTGACACCTGTGGATCGCCCACCTCGCGTACGCGGGTAATGTCATCGAGCGATAACAATCGCGTGCTGGCGTCCCCTGCGGAGGCAAGATGCCCAAGAGATATCAAGGAAAAAGAGGCGTAGCAAAGAAGGAGAGCCAAAGACCTCATCTGTTTACCCGGTGAGCCCCGAATGATGGAAAGATGAATATAGCGCATAGGTCTGTAGAGATCAACCGGAGGGGAGCTGCAGCCGGGCCATTAGTCGGGCATCCCGGATTTCAACCGGCTCAGGATGGAGAAGCTTACCGGGCAACGCTGCTCAATCGAATCGACGTATTCGTCTCGAAATCCCTTTTGATTGGAGGCGATACCTTCAAAAAGAAGCATGCGACATCCTGTCTCAATGATCCGGCGAAATGAATCTCCTTCATGGAGATCGCAAAAAACATCGGACCTACAGAGCGTAGACACGAGGTGAAACGTCTTGCAACACCTCTGCTCCATTTCGGCCTCATTGCCTGCGGTTGTGAAGAGAGTTCGACTCCGGTGCTCATCGTCGTCCCGGAAGTCTTGGAAATCATCGATGAGCTGCAAGACCACCCCATATTGAAAAGCGAACTCAAATTCCGCAGGCGTCAAATCGCCCTTGACCAGGTATGCGTCAGCAAGCACGGAGGTCCCCCCCTTTCGCATCGTAAGTGGAAGAATCTCCTCCTCTTGCGCCATCGTCGGTCGCTGCTGAAATATGCTGTCGGTTTGCGCATGATGGATGGCAAGAAGGCTCTCGTGAACGCCGGGATAGCGTCCCCGAGGGTATTCCCTGCCGATAATGTCAACCAACCGATAGATCTTCTCCTCAAGGTACGATGTAGGTTCGGGCCGAGACCCTTGTAGCTTTATGTTCAAACGATCGACAAAAGCCTTTTTGTCGTAGAGAGTTATCCGTAGATCGTCAAGATAGTTATCGGTGTACGGATAGAGCAAACTGTACGCCATCCCTGCTGGTGTAAGATCCGGACTATCGGAGAGGAGCACCTGCAGACTGGCAAAAATCCAGAGATTGCGGAGTGCTTGTCCTATAAAGCTGTCAGAAATTCCAGGATCGAGGGCCCTCGCCTCATGAACGAACTCCTCCGTCAGGCGAGAAAAGTCGACTTCGTGTGCCTGCAGGCGGTCATGGAAGGGTATTTCCAGGCCGATGAGAAGGGAACGGATCCGGGAGCGGATTGCCGCGCGGGAAGACTCACTAATCCCATTGAGCTGTCTGGCGGCCCTCAAAGCAACCAGCAGGTCCTCAAGCTTGGCATCATTCTGAATTTTCTCCTCAGATCTGTACCGTTTTCCTTCGATCGGAGTTGTTATGGGGGTTTGGCGCCAGCGGGAGGAAGACAGGCACGTCAGGGAGTGGACGCGGCGGAAAAAGTCGCCCTGCACCTCTTGATCGAACCCTGGAGAGAGCATTTTTGTGATGGTACGAGGTGTCGAAGGATTCTGTTTCGCCGGGGAGCGAGCGTGTTCCCTCAGCTTCGCTGGAGCAAGTCCCCATGAGCCAACAATACGCGAAAATTTTGACAAATGCTCGTGGAGAGACCTGAGATGACGCTTCCTGCTACGAAGTGGAGCGAGAAACCCTGGGCGAAATCAGCTACCCTGGCGCTCACCCTCCCGCTCGGCCCTCCACCGAATCAAAGCTGAGCACCGAGGGAAAACTCGGCCCCCTGCACAGTGG
>DAIUKN010000370.1:0-3838 GCA_036848195.1 Bacteroidota bacterium | reverse complement strand
AATATGGCCTATTCTCTTCCAAGCCTCCGTACCCAGTGGGTTGAGTCCACAATGGGTAATAACGCAATATTGCGTACTTACGCTAGTGTCTCGACTCCGAAGTTCCTTGAATAATCGCGGAGCCAGTAAATGGCCAAAGCGTAGAACTTCTGGCGGTTATTCGCCGTCGTCATTGTCAAAGTATTTCTGAGACTCGACACTGGATCCGCCTCCATCTTCACTCCGCTGCGGCGAGAACGTGAAGCGTCACGCCAGGTGGTACCCCAACGGCATCAGCGCATTAAGAGGGCGGCAGAGCCGGCCCCATTCCCTTGCGGGTATTGATCATGCCTCGAGGAACCGAAGAATCTGCCACTTACCACCGAGCAATTCCTGTCGGTATTCAGCCAATACAACCAGGCTATCTGGCCTATGCAATAAGAATCTTTCTAAACCTGACATTGGGGGAAGGCACATCGTCTAACACCGGATGAAAAGTGGCCGTCAGGGGTTGAGACCGGCAGGATCCAAGGAACGACTTCACTCATCGATGGCACCGCCGACGCCGATACGAACGGCGGGCGCAGGGCACTCGAATATGAAACCGATGTCAAACCCTAAAGAGAGCGAGCATCTTCATGTCACTCAAACGATTCTTTGCAGAGCAGTTGGCCCGTCCGTCAGGACTTTTCGGACGATTCGTTATGGGACGCTTTCTGAATGTAACGACTACTGCCCACAACCAGCTCGTTCTCAAGCAGCTGGCGATATCTCCTGCTGATCGGGTTCTCGAAGTCGGATTCGGAGGGGGTGCTCTGCTAGAGAGAATTCTTCGGCTGGCACCGGAGGGTTCTGCCGCTGGCGTTGAGATCTCTGAGGAGATGATCTCAAGCGCCCGGTTACGCTTTCGCACGCAGATCGCGGCAGGCCGCGTCGAGCTCCACCTTGGGAAGGTCGAGTCGCTCCCCTATCCCGACTCAAGCTTTGACAAAGCCTGCTCCGTCAATACGATCTACTTCTGGCCAGATCTCGCACTGGCTCTATCAGAGTTTGCGCGCGTGATCCGGCCTGGCGGGCTCTTGGTGCTCGGGTTCGTCTCCAGCGATGATGTTCGCCGCGCTGGACTTGATCAACAAGGTTTTATACCGTATTCGTCTGACGAGGTGGCGGCGGCACTCACGGCACAAGGGTTTCGACCGGGATTGCTTCAGTCAGGTTCGGACATTCGCGGCAAATTCTTCGCATTCTCTGCCGAGCGGGGGCCCAGCAATCCAGTACAACGGTAATGGCGGTATCTCCGTGAATGGAATTCATTCCGCGTATTCTTCAACCCTCGATCTTTAATCCTACTCGTTCCGGTACCGCAATTTCCGGTTTCCATCCTGCAGTCTTTTCATCGTGTTCTTCCCCCGCCTTCTTCTCCTTCACGAATCTCGAAAGAATCGCGTACATCACAGGTACCAGGACCAGCGTGAGGAACGTCGAGAAGAACAGCCCCCCAACGACCGCCAACCCGAGGGGACGCCTCGACTCCGCCCCGGCACCGAAGCCGATGGCGATCGGCATCACTCCGAAGATGGTGGCGAACGATGTCATCAGGATCGGTCGCAGCCTGATGGTGGCCGCTTCGATCACGGCATCCAGGACAGGTTTACCCTGCCGCCGCAACTGGTTGGAGAACTCCACGATCAGAATCGCGTTCTTCGTGACCAGGCCGATGAGCATGATGAGCCCGATCTGCGAGTAGATGTTCAGGCTCTCCCCGAAAGCGAAGAGCGTCAACAATGCGCCAAAGACCGCCAGCGGCACCGAGAGCAGAATCGTGAGCGGATGGATGAAGCTCTCGAATTGCGCGGCGAGCACGAGATAGATGAAGACGATCGCCAGAATGAACATAAAGTAGAGGCTGGAGCTGGAACTCTTATACTCCAGCGACTGTCCGGCGTAGTCACGCTTCATGCCCGCCGGAAGTTTTGCCGCCGCTATCCTATCGAGATCGTCCAGTGCCTGCCCGAGGCTGACACCGGGGACAAGATTCGCCGTGATGTTCGCGGACCGAACGCGGTTGTAGTGGTTCAGCTCTTTCGGAGCAAGGGTTTCCTTCACCCGCACGACGTTCGCGAGCTGCACCAATGACCCGTTCCCGCGGATATAGATCTCCCTGATGGCGTCAGGGGTGGCCCGGGCGGCCGGTTTCATCTGCAGGATACAGTCGTATTGCTTCGTCCCGCGTTTGAAGTTCGTGACGACGCGGCCTCCCAGAAATGTCTCCAGGGTGGAGCCGATGTCGGCCACCGAAGCGCCGAGCCCGGCGGCCCGCTCCCGGTCGATCGTCAGATCGAGCTGCGGTTTGTTCAGGAGCAAATCCGTGTTCAGGTTGACCATATATCCCAGCTTGGAGGCTTCACCCATGACCGCCCCGACCGCCTGATTCAGTTCTTCGTAGCTGTCCCCCTGGAGCACATATTCCACCGGGCTTGAGCTGAACGACCCCCCCAGGCTCGGAGGGTTGATCACAAAGGCCAGGACCCCCGGGATGGAGATCAGTTTCGGAAAGAGTTCCTGAACGATTTGCTGTTGCGATTTTTTCCTTTCGCTTTGCGGCTGCAGGGCCAGGAAAACGAAGCCGTTCGTCACGCGCCCCGGTCCGCCAAAGCCCAACCCTGTTGCGCTGAACAGGGAACGCCGTTCCGGAAGCGAGAGAAGCCGGTTCTCCACTTCCTTCATGTATTTGTCCGTATAGTCCAGCGTCGCGCCCTCAGGCGCGATGACGATCCCGAAGGCAATCCCCCGGTCTTCGATCGGCACCAGCTCGCTCGGAAGGAACTTGAAGATGACCAGACTGGCGACAACCGCGAGAGCCGCCCCCGTGAGCATCAATCCCTTTCTGCGCATGGCAAACCGGAGGGTACGCTCGTAGGCCGTGTTCAGCAGGTCGAAGAAACGGTCAAACGATCGGGACGCCCAGCTGTCGCTCGCACCGTGCAGCGGCTTCAAGATCTTCGAGCAGAGCATCGGCGTCAGGGTCAACGCGACGAAACCGGAAATAAGGATAGCCACGGCAAGTGACACGCCGAATTCGTTGAAGAGCCTGCCGACCGAACCGGTCAAAAACGCAAGGGGGACGAACACGGCGACCAGCGCGATCGTCGTCGCAATGACCGCGAACCCGATTTCATTGCTCCCGTCGAGCGCCGCCTGCCACCTGCTCTTCCCCATTTCCATATGGCGAAAGACGTTCTCCAGCACAACGATCGCATCGTCAACCACCAACCCGATGGCGAGCACCAATGCAAGGAGGGTCAGGATATTCAACGTAAACCCGGCGAAGTAGGCCGCGGCAAGCGCGCCGATGATGGAGATGGGAATTGCCAGGGTTGGAATGGTCGTCGCCCGGAAGCTTTTCAGGAAGGCCAGCACCACAAAGACGACAAGGATCAATGCGATGACAAGAGTCTCTTTGACTTCATCGATGGAATTATTGATGAACGTCGAGGAGTCAAATGCGATATCCAGTTTCATCCCCGCGGGGAGGAGCGTAGCGAGATTGTCAAGAGCCTTGCGCACGTCGGAGGCGACGTCCACGGTACTCGCCTTCGATTGTTTGACGATGCCGAGGCCAACGGCTGTTTGTCCGTTATACCGTACTTGCGTCCGCTCATCAGCGGCCCCAACGTTCACCTCGGCGATGTCACGCAACCGGACAAGATCGTTCCCCTTCTGGGCAACGATGATGGCACCGAATTCTTCGGCGGTCGAAAGCTCACCCCGCGTTCGGACAGAGAATTCCCGCTCCGCCCCTTCCACCCTTCCGCCGGGGATCTCTGCATTCTCCCTTCGAACGGCCGCTTCGACATCC
>DAIUKN010000369.1:0-3839 GCA_036848195.1 Bacteroidota bacterium | reverse complement strand
GGACCGGATTCGGCAAGTTTCGCCCCAACTCCATAAGGAACAGACTCAGATGATTGGCAGGATTGTTTCACAATACCGGATTCTGGAGGAGTTGGGACGGGGTGGCATGGGCGTCGTGTACAAAGCCCAGGATGTCAACCTCGACCGTTTTGTCGCTCTCAAGTTTCTTCCGGCGCATATATCACAATCGGAAGAGGAAAAGTCCCGCTTTATTCAGGAAGCGAAGTCGGCTTCAGCCCTGAATCATCCCAATGTCTGTACCATCTACGGCATCGATGAATTCAACGGCCAGCAGTTCATCGAGATGGAACTTGTTGACGGTGGCACGCTTCGCGACAAAGTCACCAGCGGCAATGCTTCCAAGACATCCTCGTTGAGCATCAAACAGGTAGTCGAGTATGCAATACAGATCAGCGAGGCGTTGCAGGAGGCGCACGGCAAAGGGATTATCCACCGTGATATCAAAGCAGAGAATATCATGGTCAACTCGAAGAATCAGATCAAGGTGATGGATTTCGGATTGGCCAAGCTCAAGGGTTCACTGAAACTGACCAGAACGTCGAGCACGATCGGGACGCTTGCCTATATGTCGCCGGAACAAATTCAGGGAAAGGAGGCAGATGTCAGGTCCGACATCTTCTCCTTCGGAGTGGTATTGTTCGAAATGATAACGGGAAACACGCCATTCCGCGGGGAGCATGAAGCGGCGATCATGTATTCCATTCTCAACGAGGAGCCGGACGATGTTTCGCATTATCGCGACGAAG
The DNA here is from genome assembly GCA_036848195.1 of Bacteroidota bacterium. Taxonomy (GTDB): domain Bacteria; phylum Bacteroidota; class Ignavibacteria; order UBA10030; family UBA6906; genus DAIUKN01. The sequence continues at coordinate 3,072 of DAIUKN010000369.1, read as the reverse complement.
TCCCCGCAGAATTGGTCCACATCGTTAATAAAACTCTCGAAAAAGACCCGGAAGATCGTTACCAGTCGATGTCCGAGATCATCGTCGACCTTCGCCGCCTGAAGAGAGAGTCGACAAGAGTCGTGAGAACGCCGGCCCCCCAACAACCCGGGAGTGGCCGATCCCAAGCCACCCCACCGGTTCCTGAGAAATCATCCGGCAAGTCCGTCTCAAGGAAGTCCATTGCGGGAATTGGCATTGCGGCAGTTGTTCTCATCTCCCTGGTATTCTTCAAAGACGCGATTCTTTCGAAATTTGCCTCGAAGAGTAACAAGACAATAGTCGTCATTCCCTTCGAGAATCTCGGTCCGAATGACAAAGACTATTTTGTGGACGGAATGACCGATGAGGTGACGAGCCGGTTGTCGGGATTGTCCGGGCTTCATGTTATCGCCCCGTCCAGTGCAAACCAGTACAGGAAGACGGCAAAATCATTCAGGCAGATCGGCGATGAATTGGGGGTCAGTTATGTCCTTCAGGGAACGGTGCGGTGGGAGGTTCTGAATGGAGAAACGCACGTCCGGGTGAACCCATCGCTCATTAAGGTGGAGGATGGAACGCAGGCGTGGTCGCAATCCATGGAATCGGTCCTCTCGAGCGCGTTCAAGATGCAATCCGATATTGCCAGCAGAGTCGCGAGCGCCCTGGATATTGCGTTGCTGAAGACGGAGAAACAGACTTTGGAGACCTCGCTTACCAATAGCGCAGACTCATATGACTATTACCTTCAGGCCATCCAGTACGCAAACCGGAGTTTAGCCAGGACCGATTTCGAAATCGCGATTCAGCTCTTGGAGCGAGCCATCCGCATCGATCCGTCCTTTGCCGCCGCGTACGCCAAACTTGCACAAATCCACGCAAACATGTACTGGTTCTTCTATGATCGGTCGGAAAGCCGTGCTGCAAGTTCCCGATTCGCGGCCGAAAAGGCCATAGAACTTTCTCCACGACTCTCCGAATCATACGAGGCGATGGGATGGTATTATTACCATGCGAAACTTGACTATGCCAACGCGCTGGACCAATTCTCTCTTGCGCTCAAATATGGACCGGGCAATTCATCAGTCCATTACGGAATTGCCGCGGTCCTCCGCAGGCAGGGGAAGATGCATGAGTCGGCGGAGTCCTATAGAAAGGCGATCGTCGGGGATCCTCGCTCGGCAGAATTGATACGTGAGCTTGGAGAAACACTTACCTTAACGCGGGACTATGGCGAAGCCGGGCAGAATTACGACAAAGCGCTTCAACTCTCGCCGGATGTGGCATTGGCGTACTGGGGCAAAATGAAGAACCTTCTGTTGTGGAAAGGAGACATTAAGGAGGTGCGTGAGATTGCCGAACAAGGATTTCTTCGAATCGGCAACGGTGATAAGAGGGCGATCCTGTTGATGAGTTATCTTCTCGATTTGATGGAAGGCGACTTCCTGGGGGCAGAGCAGAGAATTACGAAACTTTCCTCCGAAGAAGGAGTCAATACGCAGTTTCAATACTACCCATCGTCTCTCTTGCTTGCGCAAGTTGAAGCATTGAGAGGAAATAGAAGCAAGGCGAGATTGTACTTTGACAGCGCCCGGGTGCAACTGGAACACCATCAAAAGACCAACCCGGAGGATGAACGGACGTACAGTTCTCTCGGCATCACGTATGCAGGATTGGGCCGCAACGAAGATGCCATTCGTTCCGGCCTGCGCGGCGTGGAAATGCTTCCTGTCGAAAGAGAAGCATGGCGGGGTTCGTTCCGGTTGATCGATCTGGCGCAGGTCTACGCGATGACCGGAGATCAGGAGAAAGCGATCGACGTGCTGGAGCGGCTGTTATCAATTCCGTCCGAGCTTTCAAACGTCTGGTTGAAGATCGATCCGGCGTGGAATCCTCTCCGCACCAACAAGCGATTTCAGCAATTGGTCGCAGGCGTGCCGTAAACGTCTCACTTGTGAGCCATGCTGCACGTCCACGATTCGCGGCTCTCCTGACGAACACACTGTGACATCATGAAATCTTCCTACCTGGCTGTTCTCCTCTGTTGCGTTTCGATGCAATCGTCGGAGCTCTTCCGCCCCCAGCACGCCGAAGCTTCAGAATCACAAAAGCACGAACGCAGGGCGGGATACAGATCAGATGAATCTCGCACCCCGGTTCCGTCAGATGCCGTTGAGGTTTATGAACACGTTCTGCGCACCGGGCGAGCGCCCGAAGGCTATGTCGGTGGACGCGTTTGGCAAAACCGTGAACATCGGTTGCCGTCCGGCGGAAACTACCGGGAATATGACATCCACCCGAAGGTGCGCGGCAAGAATCGTGGCGCGGAGCGAATTATTGTCGAGATCAGTACAAAGAAAGGGTGGTACACTGGAGACCACTATCGCACATTCATTCCGATACAGCGGAGAGGCAATGACAGATAAATTCCCCGATTTGGACTCATTGTCGGAGTCAGGCAGACCCTGGGCTTCCCATCTCGTCATGAACGAAGCCGAAGTAGACGATCATATCCGGGCGTTGCAGCCGAGGAAGAACGCAACTATTCGAATTGTACGGGGGAATCGGTGCACGTCGAAGGAACGATTGCTTCAGGAATGGGCAGCCGCGCTGCAATTTCCATCGTACTTCGGGGGGAACTGGGATGCATTTGAGGATTGCCTGCTCGACCGCGATTGGCTGCCAGGCGATTTGCACGTGGTCTGCATAACCTCCGCGGATCTCCTCCTTGACGAAAAGAGCAAAATTGCCAAGACATTTTGGGATGTGTTGCGAAACGCGGCCGAGAACAGTCAGGGTCCCGTGCTGCGAGTGATTCTTCAGACTGAACCGGGGAAAGAAGCGAAGATGAGAAAGACGTTGGGAAGATTCGGCGTCAAACTTTAGGCCGGCCTGATTTTTCCGGCCATTACCTGGGTGGTCGCGCCTGCATGTCGAGAGCAGGGGCAATACGTTCGCTCAAAGCCGGGGGAGCTCTCATACTCAAAGCATAACGAAGAATACGCATCGTGCGTCCCATGCATTGGTTATGGTGAGGAATCGTAGGATTGCCGG
>DAIUKN010000368.1:0-3842 GCA_036848195.1 Bacteroidota bacterium | reverse complement strand
TCCGGGTGCCTCTACGCCGGGCTCGCGATAACGGTATCAGGTCAGATGGTCGTTGAGTTCAACGCACGCTTTGGAGATCCCGAAACGCAGGTGGTCCTTCCCCTGTACGATGGTGATTTCGCCGCACTGCTTCTTGCGGCAAGCCGGGGGACAATCGGGGAACTGGAGTTTCGCCGGCCATCCCCTGCTGCCCGGGCTCACGCCGTCTGCGTGGTTCTTGCGTCTGGCGGATATCCCGACACGTACAAGACCGGCGTCCCGATTGAGGGTCTGGAGCGCGTCGATGACCGGGAAGGAATCATCATCTTTCACGCAGGGACCCGGAGCGAAGGAAAGAAAGTCCTGACGGCAGGGGGGAGAGTGCTCGGTGTGACGGCGGTGGCAGAAGGGCCGTTGGAGAAAGCGATCGCAGCAGCGTACGGCGCCGTGGAAGGGATCTCATTCGAGGGGATGCACTATCGGCGTGACATCGGGAAGAAGGGGCTGATTCCCTTGAGAAAGGGTTGAGCGGTGGCGATAGGCACTCTCCTCGGAATGCGAAAGACGGTCTTCTTCCTGATTCTCGCGGCGTTTGCCATCCGGCTTGCGGCAGTTCCGCTGGTGCATCGCACGGGCTACACATCAGACGAGCGGGAATACGTGACCATCGCCCAGAGGATAATCTCCGGTGAAGGCTTTCTGGACTCCAATGGGTTTCGGTCGGTTCGCGCACCTCTCTACCCGGCATTGCTGGCCATGCTCCTCATGGTGTCGGGCATTCCGGCGGCGCACGTTGTCGGATGTGCCCTTGGTTCGATCGCGGTGTATCAGTCCTACCGCCTGGCACTGTCGGTCTGGGGCGACGAAACAGCCGCACTGGGAGCGGCGGCGGCCATGTGTGTTCATCCCGGGCTCGTAATCTACAGCACACTCCTCCAGACGGAGATCCTCTATATTTGCTTCCTGCTCGCAGCACTGACCGCGGGGTACCGACTGGTCAACGGTGAAGGGGGAGCCAGGGCTGTTGTTCTCGGTGCGGCGTCCGGATTTGCGGCATTGACCAGAGCGGTCTACCTCGGCTTTTTTCCGTTTCTTCTGGCCGCCTTCTGGTGGATACAGAGGGAACGTTCGCGGGCCGGTTTCAGAGACCTCCTGGCCGCGACGGCTGTCTGTGCCGTAATCCTGGCGCCATGGGCGTTCCGGAATCTGCAGATTCACGGTTCATGGATTCCCGTTTCTTCGGGGGGAGGAGGGTCGTTGCTCACCGGGAACAATCCGTACGCGACCGGAACATGGCGAAGTGAGGATGGTTTTGATCAATGGTTCAGCGAAAGCGCGAAGAGGAAGGGGATTGCCGACCCGAACTCCCTCGGGGAGGTGGAGACGAACAGGCTGAGCGGTGTCATCGCGCGGGAGTATATGCGTGAACATCCGGGGCGCACGCTCGGCCTCGCGCTGAAGAAATCGCATATCTTCTGGATCTACCCGATCACACACACGGATTCGTACCTTCCGGTGCAGGCGGTTGCCGTCGGGGTCGACGCGTTGCTCCTTCTGGGGGCGTCTCTTGGAGCGGTGGCGGGGTGGAAGTATCGTCGGCAGCTGCTTCCGCTTTATCTGGCAATTCTGTTCTTCTGGCTTGTGCAGGCGGTCCTGCATGCGGAGGCCCGTTTTCGCCTCCCTCTTGTTCCGATCCTCTGCGTTCTGTTTGGCTATGGAGCAGCAACGCTGGCCTCCCGGAGTCGCCTGAGGAGTGCATTTGCTCCGCCAGGACCGAGGATCGCTTTTTGTCTCTGTGCGACTGGCATCATCGCCGCGTACGGGTTCACCGGATGGATGTTCCTGCGAGGGGTGATTCACTAATGGTTCGGAGTAGCTATGAAAATTCTCGTGACTGGCGGGGCCGGGTTCATCGGGTCGCACATCGTCGACGCGTTCCTCGGTCTTGGCCACCAGGTCTCGATTCTTGACAATCTCTCGACGGGGAGGGAAGGCAACATCAACCCGAAGGCCCGGTTTTTCAAAGCGGACATTCGCGATGCGGAATTCGTCGAGGGTCTTTTCCGTCGGGAGAAATTCGATGTCCTCTGCCACGAGGCGGCGCAGATGGATGTCAGGCGGTCGGTTACCGATCCTGTCTACGATGCTTCGGTCAACATCGTTGGCGTCCTGACGTTGCTTGAGTGCTGCCAGAAGCACGGCGTCTCCCGCGTGCTCTTCGCGTCCAGCGGAGGTGCAATCTACGGGGAGCAGGATTACTTCCCGGCGGATGAGGCACACCCGACACGGCCGATATCCCCGTACGGGGTGGCGAAGTTGACGACCGAACAGTATCTCTACTATTACCAGCAGGTCTATGGTATTCAATCCGTCTCTCTTCGCTACGCAAACGTCTACGGTCCCCGGCAAAACCCCGAAGGCGAAGCGGGGGTCGTCGCCATCTTCACAAGCCGGATGCTGCGGAATGAGAAGGCGGTGGTGAACGGCGACGGGAAACAGACGCGTGATTATGTCTTCGTCGGGGATGTCGTCCGTGCGAACGTGCTTGCGCTTGGATACAAAGGATCGGGCGTCTTCAACGTCGGGACCGGTGTGGAGGCGGATGTGAACACCCTGTTCCGCCACATCCGGACGTTGACCGGATCGGACTGCGAGGAGATTCACGGCGAAGCGAAGAAGGGCGAACAACTGCGGAGCGTTCTCACAAACGCAAAGATACGATCGGAATTCGGATGGAACGTTTCGGTCTCTCTCGAAGAGGGTCTCAAGAAGACGGTGGAGTACTTCCGGGCTGAGTTGGCCCATGGCCGGTAGAGTTCCGGTACATATCGAGGATCTCGCCCGCGGCGACCGCATCGCGATCGCCCGGGCGATCTCGGTTGTGGAGAATGAGGAGGAAGGGTCGACGGATCTTCTCCGCTCCATCTTCCCGCGCACGGGGCGAAGCTACCGCATCGGCATTACCGGGCCACCAGGGGCGGGGAAAAGCACCATCACGAACAAACTCGCCCGTTTCTACCGGAACCTGGACCTCAGCGTGGGGATCATCGCCGTGGATCCCACCAGCCCGTTCACCGGCGGGGCGCTGCTGGGCGATCGGGTCCGGATGACCGACGTCGATCTTGACCAGGGGGTCTTCATTCGGAGCATGGCGTCGCGCGGCAGTCTCGGCGGTTTGAGCAGAAAGGCGATCGAGGCGGCGGACGTCCTCGATGCGGCCGGGAAAGACGTCGTGATCATGGAAACCGTCGGAGTCGGCCAGTCGGAGCTTGACATCGCCGGTGCCGCCGACACAACGGTCGTCGTCCTCGTCCCCGAATCCGGCGACTCCATTCAGGCAATGAAAGCGGGTTTGATGGAGATCGCCGACTTCTTCGTCCTGAACAAGGCGGACCGTGCAGGAGCGGATCAGGCGGTCATGTCGATCCAGATGATCCTGAACATCCGGAAGGATGAAGGATGGAAGCCGGATGTCCTCAAATCGATCGCGAGCGAGGGGACCGGCATCCCGGAGGTGGCAGCCAGGATTGCCGACCACCGCGCCTTCCTCGAGACTTCAGGCCGCCTGACCATGAAACGGTCTGCACGCATTGAGCGAAGGATACGCGGGCTGGTGTCGGATCGGCTCCGGGTGGACTTCTGGACGCCGGAGCGGGAATCCCTCCTCCGCGAGAGGATGCGCGGCGTCATGGAGTTCCATACGACACCGTACGAAACGGCCCAGGAGCTTCTTGAGCACTTCCACAACCATTGAGGGAACATGGACGCCAGCCTGACAGAGGGGCAGAAAGCGGTACAGAAGGTTGCCAGGGATTTCGCTGAGAAGGAAATGCGGCCGGTCGTAATGAAATTCGACGAATCGC
>DAIUKN010000367.1:0-3845 GCA_036848195.1 Bacteroidota bacterium | reverse complement strand
GAAATCAACGTGGGCGAACTCGGAATCAACGATTTCATCCATGTCAGGGATCTGAACCTTGGCGCGGTGACGATCCTGGACAACGCCGCAAACGCAATCGTCGGCGTTATGCCGCCTCACGTTGTGAAGGAAGCCGAAGTTGTGGCGCCGGTGGCTGAGGAGGGTGCTAAGGAGCCTGAGGTGGTTGGCAAGGGGAAGAAGGTTGAGGAAGGCGAACCGGGTGCGGCGGCTGCCCCGGCAAAAGCCGAGGCAAAGGAAGAGAAGAAAGAGAAGAAGTAACTTTTCGACTCTACGACCGTGGAAAAGGTCCTGGTCGCAGGCCTCGGAAACCCCGGTGATGAGTATGCCGGAACGCGGCATAACATCGGGTTTCGCGTCGCGGATCTGTTGTGCCGGAGGATCAAGGGACGGTTTGTCCGTGGCGGCAGCGAGTATCTGTTCGCCCGTTCGACCGTGGATCCCCTCAGCGTCGTTCTGCTGAAGCCGCTGACCTACATGAACAACAGCGGCACCGCGATCGCAGACGCCCTGACAGCGTACGATGTGCCTCTCGAGCGGGTGATTATCATTGTCGACGATTTCGCCCTCCCTCTGGGACGGCTGAGAATCCGGGGAAAGGGGAGCGACGGCGGGCATAATGGCCTTACGTCGGTGATTCACGCACTGGGAACGGAGAACTTCGCGCGCCTCCGGTGCGGGATCGGCAGTGACCCGATGCCATCGAAGAGCCTGATGCGCACGTTCGTGCTTTCGTCTTTTGAACAGGACGAAATCTCCGAGGTGGAACAGATGATCGTGCGTGCCGCTGATGCGGCGCTGGAGTTTGCGCGAACCGGACTGGCGAGCGCGATGAACAGATTCAACACAGGATAATTCACACGTGGTAGCTTCCCCAGGCATGCAACCGTGCCGGAGAAATACCCCCTACCCTTCAATTCGCCGCCAGGCGATTATTGGAGGGTCATTCGATCCAACGAAACGTCCAAAGGGAGGGAAACACGATGGACAGCACCAAACGTCTCTACGAGACCACCTTTATTGTGAACGCTTCGCTCGATGACCCACAGGTCGATGCAGTAATCGGGCGCGTGCAGGAAATTGTCTCCAAAAATGCCGGCGCAGTCACTGCCGTAAACAAGTGGGGACGGAAACGGCTGGCCTACCCCATCAACAAGAAAACCAACGGGTTTTACGTCAACATGGAATTCGAGGCGCCGGGCCCTGTTCTCAGCCACCTCGAACGGGCATTCCAGCTCGACGAGATGGTGCTTCGGTACCTCACGATCGTCCTGGATCGCCGTGCGCTGAAAGCGCGTGCGGCAGCCGTGGCAGCCGTGCCGCCCCCTGCACCTGTCGAAGCAACCCCGGTCACAACCCGCGAGCCGCTCTTCAAAGAGCAGGACGATCAAAAGAAAAGCTCATAAGGAGACGACACACTGTGATGAACGCACGAAGACCCCGGCGCGACAAGGAAAACCAGATCCCGCGCAAAAAGAGGACCTGTCGGTTCTGCGATGCCAAAGATATCTATATCGACTACAAGGATGAAAAACGGCTGCAGCGGTTCGTCACCGAACAGGGAAAGATCATACCGAAGAGAATCACCGGCACATGCGCCCGGCACCAGCGGCAGCTGGTCCAGGCCATAAAACGCGCTCGGCATCTCGCCCTGCTGCCGTTTGTTTCTGATACCATCCGCTAGATGTGAACAAGGAGAGGCCCTTTCATGAAAGTCATTCTTCGCAAAGAGCACGAAAAACTCGGCCAGGTCGGAACCGTCGTGGATGTGAAAGACGGTTTTGCACGCAATTTCCTTATTCCGAACGGGATCGCCTACGCAGCAGGCGAAGGGAGTATGCGGGCCCTCGAGGAAGAAAAGAAACAGGCCGGACGACGTCTGTCCAAGGAACGGAAATCCAGCGAACATCTGGCAGCCGAACTGGAGAAACTATCCCTCACTCTCAAAATGAACGTCGGGGAGGACGAGAAACTGTTCGGCTCCGTGACCGCCCAGATGATCGCGGACGAGTTGAAGACGAAAGGTTTCGACTTCGACAAACGCATCATTGATCTGGAAGAGCCGATCAAGGCGCTCGGTATCTATACTGTCAGCGTGAAGCTTCCCCAGAACGTCACCGGCAAGGTGAAGGTCTGGGTGGTTCGGGAGTAACCGTTAACTTGACTTTTGGGGTCCCGCACGCTATTTTGAGCTGACGGGTGGAACGTCCAACCGGGAACAGAGTTCCCCCGGCAGACCAACCGAATCGACCCCTGAAGAGGGGTCGATTTGCGTCTCCGGGAATGCCCGCTTCCCCGCCCCGAAACCGAAGTCACTGAATTTTTGTTCCAATCTACGGGAGAAGGTAGACGCGATCATGACCAAAGAACTGAAAACCCTTGACGATGTTACCATCCGTTTCGCGGGCGACTCCGGTGACGGCATGCAACTCACCGGGACACAGTTCACAATCACTGCCGCCGCCCTCGGGAACGACCTGAGCACTCTGCCGGACTACCCTGCTGAGATCCGCGCCCCTGCGGGGACCAAGTACGGGGTGAGCGGCTTCCAGATACGGTTCGGCAGCACGGATATCCTGACACCGGGAGACACGTGTGACGTCCTGGTCGCGATGAACCCGGCGGCACTCGTCACGAACATTTCGGTTCTCCGCGACGGCGGCACTATCATCGTCAACGAAGACGCGTTCAACGACAAGAACCTGAAGCTCGCCGCTCTCGATTCAAACCCGCTGGAGAACGGCTCCTTATCCCGTTACCAGGTCCATCGTGTCGCCATCAGCAAGCTGACCGCGAACGCACTCGCCGAAATGAATCTGACGACGCGTTTCGTCGACAAAACAAAGAATTTCTTCGCACTCGGCCTGATGTACTGGATGTACAACCGGCCGCTCGACCAATCGATCCGCTTCATCCAGGAGAAATTCTCCGCGAAGGACCCGGAGGTCGGCGAAGCCAACCTGCGCGTCCTCCGCGCCGGCTACAACTATGGCGACACCACGGAGATCTTCACCACGCGGTTCGAGGTCAAGGCCGCGAAGCTCCCTCCCGGAAAATACCGGAACATCATGGGAAATGTCGCAACCGCCCTCGGCCTTGTCGCAGCCGCGAAGAAAGCGGGCCTGGATCTCTTCCTCGGGAGCTACCCTATTACACCGGCGAGCGACATCCTCCATGAACTCTCAAAACTCAAAGAGTACGGCGTCAAGACGTTTCAGGCAGAGGACGAAATTGCCGCAATCTGTTCGGCCATCGGCGCATCCTATGCCGGCGCGCTCGGCGCGACGACCACCAGCGGCCCTGGGCTGTCACTCAAGACGGAAGCCCTTGGCCTTGCTATCATGCTCGAATTGCCGCTGGTCGTTGTCAACGTCCAGAGAGGCGGCCCCAGCACCGGCCTTCCCACAAAGACCGAACAGGCGGATCTCCTGCAGGCCGTCCATGGAAGAAACGGAGAGGCCCCCCTCTGCGTTGTGGCTGCGGCAACCCCCGCCGACTGCTTCGCGAGCGTCTATGAGGCAAGCCGGATCGCCATCAAGTTTATGACTCCGGTGATATGCCTTACCGACGGATACCTCGGAAACGGCGCTGAGCCCTGGATCGTCCCGGATGTCAGAACCCTTCCCGATATCCCTGTCCGCTTCGCCTCAGATCCGAAATCGTTCCAGGCCTATGCCCGGGATGAGAAAACCCTCGCCCGCCCGTGGGCCATCCCCGGAACCCCGGGCCTCGAACATCGGATCGGCGGGCTCGAAAAAGACCACGTCACCGGTGACATCAGCTACGATCCGGATAATCACGATCGTATGGTTAAGACCCGTGCGCGG
>DAIUKN010000366.1:1619-3869 GCA_036848195.1 Bacteroidota bacterium | reverse complement strand
TCAACCTCCGGCGAAAAAAAGCCGACCAAATCCACGGGTACCGCCATGCTCCTGTCGGCGATCTTCCCCGGTGGGGGACAATTCTACAATCAATCGTACTGGAAGGTTCCGATCGTCGCCGGCCTGGGGATATACTTCATCTCGGAGTTTCTGAATTACGATCGCCGCTACAAAGACTATCGTTCTCAGTATGGCGAAAGCATCACCCCCGGCCTCCCCTCCGGGAACCCGCGCCTTCTTTCGCTCAGGGACTTCTATCGCGATGAACGGGACATGTTCGTCTGGTACTTCCTCATTCTTTATGTCATCAATATCGCTGACGCCTACGTTGATGCAAGCCTGTTCGACTTCGATGTAGGTGGAGATCTTTCGCTCCGCCTTCTGCCTGATGCCGGGACGCGCGATGCACCCGGGCCGCGGCTGGGGCTGAGGCTGAGGTTTTAGCGGGGATGGGGGAGCAACAACGGTCCCGCTCCTGATCTGGCCGGTTGAATGCCGAGGAGGGGGGAGGGGGTTGGTCACTTGCCGGGCGACAAGATCTGCATCGTCGTAATGGAATAAGGAACCACTTCTCATGCTCAACTACATCTGGATCGGTCTGATTGCCATCGGGATAGTGGCGGCCGTCGGGAACGACGTCCGCGACGAGTTCCGCAATCCCTACCGTAACAACGTGGCATTGGAAGGGGTCCTGGAGATTCACAAAACCCCGTCGCCGCTCCGGTCAACATATGAAGGCGATCTGGTGATAGGGACTGACAGGTTCAACGCCTTCTACGGAGTAAAGGTCGAAGGCGCAGAAGTTCGTCAGCCCGTATCGATTGCCGTCGCCCCGACAGGAGAGTCTTCGCTGCTGCTGCTCCCCGGGGACCAGACGCCAAGCCTCTGGAAGGAGATGGCGAGATACGCTTCAAACAAAGACCGGCTGACGGGGTCGGTTGAGTCGATGCGGCTGAACCCGGAAGGGCAGACGGCGCAGGTTCGTGTTCTCTTCGAACCGATCCGCTTCGTGAAACTGAGGGCCGTGACACAGGCGGCACTGGACTATGCCGCAACGGCTGTCACCATTGCCCTCGGTCTGATCGGCATCATGGCTCTCTGGCTCGGCGTCATGAAAGTTGCTGAGGAAGCAGGTCTCCTGAAGATTCTTACACGGATGCTCACGCCGGTGACCAGGCGCGTCTTTCCCGAGGTCCCGCCGGACCATCCGGCAGTTGGGGCGATGATCATGAACATCGCCGCGAACATGCTGGGCCTGAGCAATGCCGCCACGCCAATGGGATTGAAAGCCATGGAAGAGCTGAACAAGCTCAACCCGAAGGTTGGCACAGCCACCAATGCCATGGTGACTTTCCTTGCGATCAACACGGGGGGGCTCATCCTCATTCCGGCGACTGCGATCGCTGTCAGGGCGGCTGCGGGGTCGGCTAATCCGGGAATCATTATCGGGACCTCAATTGTAGGCGCATCGTGCGCCACGGTGGCCGGCGTCGTCGCGTCGAAGATTCTTCAGCGGCTTCCGCGGTACCGGAAGGCGATGGAGGTGAGCCATGAGTGAGTTCCTGCGCAGCGTGATCAATATCATCTCGGTCGTTGCGATTCCCCTCGTGCTGTTCCTGTTCCTCGGCTGGGGGATCGTGAAGAAAGTGCGGGTGTATGAGGTGTTTGTGGAAGGGGCCAAGGATGGCTTCAATGTTGCCGTCCGTATCATTCCCTATCTCGTCGCCATGCTTGCCGCCATCGGGATCTTTCGCGCCAGCGGAGCGATGGAGCTCCTGACTGCGGTTCTTGCGCCGGTGACGACACTCATCGGCATGCCTCCGGAGGTCCTCCCAATGGCGTTCATGCGTCCTCTTTCCGGCAGTGGCTCGCTTGGCATCATGACCGAGCTGATGAAAGTCCATGGTCCCGACTCGCTCATCGGCATCATGGCGTCGACCATGTACGGGAGTTCGGAAACGACGTTTTATGTGCTCGCAGTCTACTTCGGCACGGTCGCCGTCAAGAATACGAGGCACGCTGTTCCGGTGGGCCTCATCGCCGATGCGGCAGGCATGCTCGCGGCGGTGTATATTGTTAATTTGCTGTTCTGATAGAATTGAAGCGCTACGCCTACCCCACCCCAACCCCTCCACTTTCAGGGGAGGGGCCGGGGGAGGGGTTTGCAGTATAGCGCTCCCCTTTCAGGGAAGGGGCCAGGGGTGGGGTTTGCAGTATGGCGCTGTTGCTCCCCCCCAGCAGCCGGGTTTT
>DAIUKN010000366.1:0-1609 GCA_036848195.1 Bacteroidota bacterium | reverse complement strand
ATACACCGCGGCGCGAACGCTCATATACCAACAGCTTTTCCCCCGTATCCCGGTTTTCTTGCTTTTCTACTCAAGAATGGCTAGATTTTGTGACATTTATAGTCCTCCGCCGTGTTCTCTCCCGTATCTGGCTTTTGTCCTTCATTCTGCGATCGTTCTCCATGAAAGAGCCTTTTCATGAATCTTCTCAATAAGCTGGTTGTTGCATCGATCCCTGCAGTACCCAAATCGGTCGTTCGGTACTTCGCAGGCCGGTACATCGCCGGCGAAACTCTTCAGCACGCTGTCCGATGCGTCCGGCAACTGAACACCGAAGGGGTCTGTGCCACCCTGGACGTCCTCGGTGAGGACATCACGACCCGTGCCGAGGCCCTTGCGTCGCGAAGTCAGTCCATTGAGGTCCTTCACGCCATCGCCAGAGAAAAACTCGATTCCAATCTCTCCATCAAACTGACCTCTCTCGGACTCAAGATGGAGAAGAGCTTCTGCGCGGAGAATGTCCGTGAAATCCTGAGAGTGGCCGCGGGATACGGGACGTTCGTCAGGATCGACATGGAGGATTCAAGCTGCACGACGGATACCATCGACATTTTCCGGACTGTTCACAGGGAGTTCCCGAATGTAGGGATCGTTGTACAGTCGTACCTCTTCCGGACCGAACGGGATGTTGAGGAGATGGTGAAAGAACGGGCGAATTTCCGTCTCTGCAAAGGCATCTACAAAGAGCGGAAGGAGATTGCCTTTCAGGGGAGGGAGGAAGTTCAACGGAACTACACGAAGCTTCTCGAACTGATGGTGAAGGGAGGGTCGTACGTCGGCATCGCCACGCACGACTCAGTGCTGGTAAATGCGGCCTACCGCATCATTGAGGAGAACGGTTTGAAAAAGGAGCGGTACGAATTCCAGATGCTGCTTGGCGTCCGGCCCGAGTTGCGGCGGAAGCTCGTCAGGGACGGCCACAAGGTCCGTCTGTACGTCCCATTCGGCGAGCACTGGTATGGATATTCGACTCGCCGTTTCAAAGAGAACCCCGAAATTGCCGGGTATGTCTTCAAGGCAATCTTCAAGCGCAATTCCTGACGACCACACACCACAAGGAAGGAGTTTCTATGGCAGAAGTGAAAGCCTCGAGAGGTGAGGCTCCAGCATTCAAGCCGTACGTACCGGCGGAGACGGACATGAAGGAGTTTACGCTCCGGGCGTTGATTCTCGGGCTCTTCATGTGTGTTGTGCTGGGGGCGGCCAATGCCTATCTCGGTCTGAAGGCCGGCATGACCATCGCTGCAACCTATCCGGCGGCTGTTCTCGGGATGGCTTTCCTCAAGGCGATGAAGGGGACTCTCCTCGAAGAGAACTTCGCCAGGACGGTCGGGTCCATCGGCGAATCCGTCGCCGCAGGAGCCATCTTCACCATCCCGGCCTTTATGATTGCCGGTGTCTGGAAGGAGTTCTGGTCACTCGAGCATTATCTCGAGGCGACTTCCATCATGCTCGTCGGGGGAGTGGTGGGGATTCTCTTTGTGACGATCCTCCGGCGCGTGATGGTCGAGGATCGGGATCTCCCTTTCCCCGAGTCCGTGGCGGCTTCCGAAATTCACAAGGCCGGCCG
>DAIUKN010000365.1:0-3874 GCA_036848195.1 Bacteroidota bacterium | reverse complement strand
CGACGCCGAGATCGAACCCGTCCAATATGGCGTAGCCCGTAATCAGCACGCCGACCAGAAAAAACCAGATAGTGTTCAGGTCCATCAGGCGAATACCTCCTTTCTATCCAGGGGCTCGGGTCCATGCTGGACTTTCTTGACAAGAAGATAGATGTAGAGAGCTCCCAGGAGAAGATAGACGAGACCAAACAGAATGATGGAGAAGAGAATCTCCCCCGAGCTCACAGTGATCGATACAGCATCTGTTGTCTTTAGAAGCCGGTATACGATCCAGGGCTGACGACCGACCTCCGCAGCAATCCAGCCAAGTTGGCAGGCGACCAGCGGGAGAGGGATCGACCAGATGAGGATCTTCAGAAACTTCGTGCTTCCCCAGAGGGTTCCGCGGTAGATTTTGAATGTGCCAATCCCCAGGACGAGAATGAAGTACATGCCAAGAAGGACCATGTTGTGAAATGAAACAAATGTGAGCCACAGGGGGGGGACTTCGTCGTAGGGAAACTCATCGAGACCTTTGATGGGCGCATTGACATCCCCGAAAGCCATCCAGCTCAGAAGCCCAGGTATTTCCAGAGTTGCTTTCAACTCCGGCGGCTTGTTGACCGGATACGCGAAGAGCACAATGGGGGCTCCGGTCCGGGAGGTGTAGAGCCCTTCGATGGCAGCAAACTTCTCAGGCTGCGTCCGCGCCACCTGGCGCGCATGCTCGTGGCCGGATGGCATAACTTCGAGCAGGGAGACGACGAGCCCGAAGATGATGGAGAGCTTCAGCGACTGCTTCGCGATCTCGGTCTCCTTGTTTTTCAGGAGAAGGTAGGCCGACACACCGGCCATCATGAATGCCCCGGCGATGAGGGAGGCATCGAGTGTGTGGAAGAAGCGGACCATGGTGGACGGGTTGAAGACCGCCTCGGCGAAACTGGTCAGCTCAGCGCGGCCGTTCCGGAGCACGAAACCGGCCGGTGTCTGCTGCCACGAGTTGGCGACAATGATCCAAAAGGCGGAGATTGTGGCGCCAGCAGCGACCATCAGGGACGAGAACCAGTGCACCCCGGCGGAGACGCGATTGCGGCCGAAGAGATAGAGTCCGAGGAACCCGGACTCGAGAAAGAAAGCGAAGATTCCTTCGGCGGCGAGCGGAGCACCAAAGATGTCGCCGACAAACTTGGAATACTCGGCCCAGTTGGTGCCGAACTGAAATTCCATGACAATGCCGGTGGCGACGCCTACCGAAAACGTCAGGCCGAGAATCTTACCGAAGAACTTGCCGATCCGGGCGTAGACCTCGTCCCTCTTCCGCCACCCAAGCGTCTCCACGATCACAAGGAGCCAGGCCAGGCCGATGGTGATGGGTGGGAAAAGGAAGTGGAATCCTATCGTCAGTGCGAACTGAAGCCGAGCTAATAGTACTGGATCCATAAAGAATTCTCCCTCAAAGGAAAAGACCTGGCTATGGAAGCTGCAGAACCGTGCCCGGGGGTTCCTCCCGTGACCCCGCGCCCAATCCGGAAAGCCTCGCAAGCTCGGCAAGCGACCGGCTGCGAAGTGTTTCTTTGAGTTTCTCCTGTCCCTCAGACCAGAGGACATGGACAGCGCACCAGTTGGTGCGCGAGCATACCCGCGGGTTGATCAGGCACTTGTTCAGGGAGAGTGGTCCTTCGATTGCCTCCATCACGTCGAGGAGGGTGATCTCTTCTGCCGGTCGGGCCAGGGAAAGACCGCCCCCGACACCGCGCTGGGTGCTGATCAATCGGGCCTTGGCAAGATGAGCCGAGATCTTGCGGAGAAAACTCTGCGGGATATCCCATTGAGCGGAGACCTCGGAGATCGACACCATTGTCCCAAACGGCCGGGCTGAAAGATGCATCATCGCCCGAATCGCGTACTCCCCCATCATCGTCAACTGCATACCCCTATCCCTCCTTATGTTCTGCCAAGAAGATAAGACCAAGATTCGTGCCATTGGGGAGAGAGTCTGTCATTAATACAAAACCCCGTAAGCATGGCGATTCGGGCATGCAGGGAAGCCCCCGGGGGCCGAAGGAGGGCTGGGCTCTCACTTTTAACAATAATCTGAAGGATCATTACGAAATCTGAGAACAATTGATTTTCCAGGCGAATTTCTTGAAATTGCTGGCACATCAGGCTGATCGCCAAACCGTACCATCAAAGGTTCTCTGTGGACAAATTCCTTATCCGTGGCGGGAAACGGCTTTCCGGCTCCGTCACCATCAGCGGTGCCAAGAATGCTACTCTTGCCCTGATGCCTGCGGCACTCCTCGCCGGCGGCACCTTTCGGCTTCGCAATACTCCCGTTCTCCGCGATGTCAACACAATGTCGAGCCTGCTCAAGACTATGGGGATGAGGATCGAACTGAAGGATCACATGCTCACGCTCGACACCGCCGGGGTCAACAAGCAGGAGGCACCGTACGAGTATGTCAAGAAAATGCGTGCCTCGATCTATGTGCTCGGACCGCTGGTCGCACGCTTTGGCCGCGCCAAGGTTTCACTCCCCGGCGGATGCGCCTGGGGGCCCCGCCCGGTGAACCTCCACATGGAAGGAATCAAGAAGCTCGGCGCCGAGATCGACCTGAAGGGCGGCTATATTATCGCCCGTGCCAAGCGGCTGACCGGTGCGCGGATCCATTTCGATGTTTCCAGCGTAGGCGCAACCGGCAACGTCATGATGGCTGCCGTGCTCGCCAAAGGACATACCGTAATCCAGAACGCCGCGATCGAACCCGAAATTACCGCTCTCGCTCACTTTCTTGTGGCCATGGGGGCCCGTATCCAGGGGATAGGTACCAACCGGATCGAGATCGAGGGGGTCGATGACCTTCACGCCGCGGATGTCGACACCATCCCCGACCGGATTGAGGCAGGGACGTTCCTCATTGCCGCCGCTATCACCGGCGGGAAGGTCAGGCTCGAGAGCGCAAACCCTGATCACATGACCGCTGTCATCACAAAACTTGAGGATGCCGGATGTACGATTAACACCGGGCCGTCGTGGGTCTCGCTTGAAACTCCTCAGACTCTGAAAGCCGTCGACGTCACCGCCGCGATCTATCCTGGTTTCCCCACGGACATGCAGGCACAGTGGACGGCTCTGATGGCAGTGGCGCAGGGGACCTCCATCGTGACCGATTCCATCTACCTCGATCGCTTCAAGCATGTCCCCGAGTTGACCCGTCTGGGTGCCGATATCGACCTGAAAGAGAATGCGGCGGTCATCCATGGCTCCAGCAAGTTAACCGGCGCCAAGGTGATGTCTACTGACCTCCGGGCATCGGCGTCGCTGATCCTCGCGGCACTCGTAGCCGAAGGGACAACGGAAGTCCTCCGCGTCTACCATATTGACCGTGGATATGAAATGATTGAACAGAAACTCCATGCGCTGGGGGCGGATATCGAACGCGTGGCCGGAGAAGAGTTCTAATTTGGGATGATTGATTTTCTTTCAACCGCTCAGCCCCTCTCTTCACTCCTTCGCACCCGCAGTGCCGCCGTTGCCGCGGCGCTGTATCTGGCGATGGCGCTCGCCTGCACCCAGGTTCCCCTTCTGAATTACCTCGGCTACGAGTTTTCGGTCCTCATGGCTTTTGCAGGGTCCCTCGTCGCAGGAATGTTGGCGATACGCGGCGTCAGGAGCGTGTATGGACCGGACTATGATGCTGACGTCGACCATCGGCAGGTACTGGATCGCTTCCGCGACATCCTTCTGCTGAACGTTCTTCTTCTGGCTGTCCCATTGGCCGTCATCTCAGGAAACGCACTCTTCGTCAAGAACTGCTCGTACGGTGAAGGATTTGCGTTCTACATCCTCCTGCCGGTTGTGAGCGTCTGGTTCGCCTCATGCCTTGGGCTTTTC
>DAIUKN010000364.1:0-3883 GCA_036848195.1 Bacteroidota bacterium | reverse complement strand
CCTTCTTTTTCCGATCCCACTGATCCCAACCCTTCGGCCTCACCGTCACATCCGTCGACCAGTTGGCCGTCGGATTGGGAAGGACACGGATGGATGGAAAGATCGAGTCGGGCTAAGCTTCATAAAAGAGATGCGCATACTTCACCATCTCATCAAGACAGTAGTCGCAGAAGCAATAGCTGTCCGGCGCCACATCTCCGGGGTATCGGACGTAGTCGTGATGGATCCCATCCACGTCGTAGTCTGACACAATCTCTTCAATCATCGGGATCAGCCACTGGTCCGTATAACCCGGCCGCCTCGCTGGACACATCCAGTTTTGGTCGTACGGCACCCCCCCACTGAGCAACTCAGCGTCTGAGGCTATCTTCCCTTCGGGATTTCTTGCAGCCCATTCAGGATGCCTCTGCATGATAGGACCGTCCGCACTTTGGGTGAAGTCGCAAAGCCATGCATGCACCCGAATGCCATATTTGTGAGCTTCACGAATCACGGCTGCAAGCGGATCGAAATCTTTGAACCCCGGGGCGATCGACTCGGGAAACTTCTTGCTGTGATACCACACCTGCTTGTCTGTGTATTCGACCAGCAGGACGATGACATTAATGTTCGCCCGCTTGCAATGTTCAACGAAGACTTTCGTGGAAGAGTCGTTGAAAGCAACGGAACCAGGGGGCGCCCATACAGCCCGACCTTCAACAATGGTGCCCCCTGGGCCGGATTGGCAGGTTGCTATTTGATGACTCAGGACGGCACTGAAGAGGAGAAGACGCAACAGCTGGTTTCTTTTCATGCAACCTCCGGAAAATGAATCTGCGCAATCAGGGCGCGCTGCAACTGAACGACTTCAGAGTATCTGTCCATGCAGGCGCGTTTTGCCACGGACCACGCAAAGGGGGACCGAAGTGTGAGGATCTTCACAGGAGTTTTCCATCTGGCAGCGGTCTTAGGTGATGGCCGAACGAGCGGTGCCGCCAAAGGTCAAGCGATTGGTCAATTGTCGAGCTCACACCTCCGACAGTGCTTTGTCGAGAATGGCGATCGCCAGATCACATTCCTGCTGCTTGATGGTGAGCGGAGGAGCAATACGGATCACGTTTCCGTAGATGCCTACCTTCCCCATCATCAAACCATACTGTGCAGCTCCAAGAACGATCTGCCGGCACAGCGGCATCGAAGGGGTCTTTGTCCTTTTGTCTTCCACGATCTCGAGACCAAGTGCCAATCCCATGCCCCGCGCATCGCCTATGCACTCATGTTTCACCTTCAGTTCGTTCAGTCTGTTGAGCAGGTACGCACCCATCTCGCGTGCGTTCTCAGGCAACCGCTCTTCCTTCATGATATCAATGACTGCGAGAGCGGCAGCGGACGCGAGAGGATTCCCCCCGGTGGTGCTCGACATCTCCCCGGATTCCATGCAGCTGAAGATTTCGCTTTCACCGGCCAGAGCGGAGGTCGGCATGCCGCTGCCGATTCCTTTGCCAATGCAGAGCATGTTGGCCTTCACATCTTCCCATTCGATGGCGAACATCTTGCCGGTCCGGCCAAACGACGACTGCACCTCGTCAACGATGAACAGCAGCCCGCGATCCTCTGCCCAGCGCGCCACTTCCTTGAGCCATCCTTCAGGAGGGTTGATGAACCCGGCTCCTCCCTGGTAGGGCTCTGTGATGACAGCCCCGAGGTCCCCCGAGGAAGCCGACTCGATGATGCGGTCGAGTGCCTTGACGCAGTAAAAATCACATTCTGGAAACTTCTTGTCGTAGGCACAACGATAGCAGTATGCATACGGAGCAACGATTCCGCCGGGGAGCGGAGGGCCAAATTTCCGTCGCGTGCTCATGCTGCCTGCAACGCTCATCGGCCCGTAGGTTCGGCCGTGAAACGCTCCATAGAACCCCAGGATTTCGTGCTTTCCAGAATAGCGTTTCGCGATGCGGATTGCCGCCTCGGCGGCTTCCGCACCCGTGGTGAGCAGAAAGATCCTGTCCAGGTTCGCGGGAAGAATCTTCGCAAGACGGGCTGAGAGTCGAATTCGTTCAGGCGTGGGAAACGAGTAGCAGTTCATCAGCCTCCCGGCTTGGCGGCGTATGGCCTCCACATGCCGGGGATGTGAGTGGCCCACATTCGCGACAAGGACACCGGACGTGAAGTCGAGATAGCGGTTGCCGTCCACATCGTAGACCCAGACATCCTCGGCATGATCCCAAACGAGAGGGACCTGATCCGCCATGCATGGAGGTTCATACTGCTTGGAAAGCGCTAGGAGTTCTGCCGATTTCGGTCCCGGGACGCGGTGCTTTTCGAGATGCACGAGAGGGAGGGAAAGATGAATTTCACATTGTGAAATGTGCTTTCAAAAAGAAGATACTCCTGCATTTCGGGATTGTCAAGGAGATTCTGCTGAATTGACCGATTGCATGCCCCTGTTCCAATCTCACATGGTGAAACTCCAAAAGATCTTCTTGACATTCTCTCTACCGTTGGCTACTCTTTTTGTGTTGTCGTTTCACGATATGAAATACATCTCCCCTCCCGGATGCTCCCATGGGAAAGCCCATCAAGGTAGTCGCGAAAACGTTCAAAGTGATGGAGCTCCTCAATTCAGAGAATGGGCTCTCCCTCATGGATCTTGCTGTACGGGCCTCTCTTCCGAAGCCGACGGCGTACCGTATCCTGGATACCCTTGCGGGGCTGGGATATATCGAGCAGGACCCCACAACACGCAAGTTCAGCCTCGGGTCAAGGTTTCTGACCTTCATCAGAAATTCCCGGCCGGGGACAGACATTATCTCTCTCGCCGAGCCGTATATGGAAAGACTCGGCAAGGTGTACGGGGAGACAGTCAACCTTGCCAGATTGATCGACCACCAGATCATCTACATCCGGATCGTGGAATCACGTCACGCGTTTCGCATCAGCAACAATATCGGGGACCGGGCATCGGTGCATTCAACCGCAGTTGGAAAGGCGATTGCGGCATATCTTCCGAAGGAGGAGCTGAACGACGTGCTGCGGAGAAACGTCTATACACTTTTCACGCGCAAGACCACCACCGACGAAACCGGCCTGCGCAAACATCTCGCCCTCGTCAGAAAACAGGGCTATGCAATCGATGATGAAGAAGGGCACGACGGCGTCCTGTGCGTCGGCGCTCCAATATTCAACAAAGAGCACCTGCCCTTCGCAGCCTTGAGCATCTCCATGCCGAAGGTGCGAGCCAAGGAGAAGATTCTCAAAACGATGGTGCGCGAATTGCCCAAGCTTGCCATTCAACTTTCACTTGATCTCGGCGTTACTGATATCCGCAGTTGTTTTGGGAAGAAATCTACCGCCGATACAGACGGATAATCCACCTGAAAACTCCCTGATCGGAACATGGAAACAGCAAAAGGCCTTCAGTCTTATGACTACGTTGTCATTGCAGGCTATTTTATCATTCTCCTGGGGACCGCGCTCTACTTTTCGCGCCGGATGAAACTGTCAACGGATTTCTTCACGGCGGGCGGAAATATGCCGTGGTGGCTCGCCGGAATCTCCTTCTTCATGGCAAGTCACAGTGCCCTCAGCTTCGTCATGTACGGAGAGCTTGGGTACAAATACGGGATTACTGCGGTGGTTCTGTATCAGACATCGATCGTAAGCCTGGCGCTTGCAGGGCTCTATGTGGCGAAGCGCTGGCGCCGATCGAGAACACTCACGCCAGTGCAGTTCCTGGAGAAACGCTATAGCCTCGCTATCCGGCAGGCACTGGCGTGGACAGGGTTTCCGATTCGCATTATTGATGATGCCCTGAAGATCTTCTCCACCGCAATCTTCCTCTATGTCGGGATGAATCTGTCAATCATCAACCTCCCGACAGCAATCGGGATAGCAGGAGGGA
>DAIUKN010000363.1:2467-3885 GCA_036848195.1 Bacteroidota bacterium | reverse complement strand
TGTCTTCACAGAATTGACGGGGATCCGGAGATCGACGCGAATGGCGCACGACACTCCGGTGGAGCGGGTGGAGGTGGTTCTTCCCCTCCGGTATCCCGGGCGGACCAGGATCGTTCAGACCGCCCGGAAGGCAATCAGGCAGGTGCCCGGATGGACGGGCCGCTGGTCGGTCGTCCGGTCGCCGGGGGTCATGGGGTCGCCCATGAACGAGGAGGAGGTCGCCGCGCGCCATGCCGCACAACTTCTGCAGCGATATGGAATCGTGGCGCGGGAATTCTACCGCAGAGAGGAACTGCTTCCATGGCCTCTCATCGCCGCGCAGTTCCAGAGAATGGAGATGCGGGGAGAAATCCGGCGCGGCTACTTCATTCAAGGACTTTCCGGAATGCAATATGCTCTCCCGGCTGCGGTCGACGAACTGCGGCGCCTGAAATCGGAACGGGGAGAACGGCCACCGATTATGGTCATCAATGCCTGCGATCCGGCGAACATCTACGGTCCCGGCATTGAACTTCCGGGACGGGGCGAACTTCAACCCGCCCCGGGGCGCCTTCCGGGAAACTTCGTCGCCCTCTGCGGGGGGACGCCTATCCTTTGGATTGAAAACCTGGGAGGAAGGATCTGGACGATCGGTCGCCCCGAAACAGAACAGGTGACCGAAGCGCTCACGCAACTGGTGGATCGTTCGAAACTCCCGCCTCAGATGCGGCCCTTCAGGGAGATCATCCTGGAGTACTGGAATGGCGAGCGCCCGGCGCGGACGTCGTGGGCGGCGGTCCTGCGTCAGCTGGGATTCAAGGGCGGAGCGAATCAGACAATGCGGTACGACAGGTATGCGTAGGGTAGGGGCGAGCCAAGACTCGCCCCTACTCCCTCTTCACCACCCACCACGTCTTGATCTTGCCGATTTCCGGCATGCCGGTGAAATTGAAATCTTCGATTTCGAGAACGCGGAAGCCGGCCTTCCTCAGAAGCTTCGCTACCTCCTCCCTGGGGAAGAACCGCTCTTGCACAATCTCCGCCTGCCGCGCGTACCCTTCCCCCCTCCTGAGAAAAACCGTCACGAATGAGTAAGCCTTCTTCCGCCCGGGGATGTACCGGTTCTGCATGATGATCGTGAAGTCTCGATGGTGAATGGCATCCGTCCGGGTCCAAAGCGATCGGAAACAGAGCTCATTGTTGGTATCGAAGACGAAATACCCGCCGGGGAGAAGCGAGCGGTGGACACCATGAAACGTTTTGAGCAGTTCCCGCTGGGAAGTGGCATGGTTGAGACTATCGAACATCGATGTCGCCAGGTCGACCCGGGCTGGAAGCCGGATGTCGCGCATATCCTGGTGAAGAAAGGTGGCCGGTAAACGCTTTCCTCGGAATTTCCTCCGCGCCTGTGCCACCATCTCTTCCGACGCGTCTACACC
>DAIUKN010000363.1:0-2457 GCA_036848195.1 Bacteroidota bacterium | reverse complement strand
ATCAACGCCCCAGACCTTCCACCCCCGCCGCGACATTATCATTGCCAGTGATCCGGTGCCGCACGCCACGTCAAGCATGGTCGAGACCGGAATGTCAAACCGTGCAATCGTCGCAAGAAGCCTCGGCAGGATCAGCGTGGTGTAATCGTTCCCGTAGGTTTTTTGCCACCGATCGTAGATTTCCGGAAGGACATGGTATCCTGCTGCCATGTTGGCTCTGAGCTGCTGAGTCTAGGAATGGACGGCCATAGCAGGCACCCCGGCGGGCACCCGCGTCTGCATCAGCGTCAGAAAGTCACGAAAGAGATAGTCGCTGTCGTGAGGTCCGGGAGATGCCTCGGGATGGTACTGGACGGAAAAGATGGGGAGACTCCGATGACGGAACCCCTCGTTCGTATTGTCGTTCAGGTTCACGTGCGTAACTTCAATCTCCGCGAGGTTGAGTGACTCCGGGTCCACGGCGAACCCGTGGTTCTGGGATGTTATCTCAATCTTGCCCGTACCCAGGTTCTTCACCGGATGGTTGCCGCCCCGATGTCCGAATTTCAGCTTGTACGTCTTCCCGCCGAGCGCAAGAGCGAGCAATTGATGTCCGAGGCAGATACCGAAAATGGGACACTTGCCTATCAGTGCTTTGATATTTGCGATGGCGACGCGGACAGCCGCGGGATCCCCGGGACCGTTCGAAAGAAACACCCCGTCAGGGTTTTGCGCCAGCACCTCTCCGGCCGGGTATCCTGCGGGCACAACGGTAACGTCGCAGCCATAGGTCACAAGACGACGGAGAATATTCCTCTTGATGCCGTAGTCGTACGCGACGACGCGGAACTTTCGTTCTTTCTCCAGGCGGTGGCCGACCGTCGGAAGCGCAAACATCGTCCCGTCGGTCTCGGTCCACTGGTAGGGCACGGCACAGGTTACTTTCGTTGCGAGGTCCAGGCCGCTCATCTGGGGGGAACGCGCGACTTTCTTCAAAAGGCTTGCATCCTCGAGGTCCACGGTCGAGAGGAGACCCCTCATCGCCCCCTGGGTCCGGATCATGCGTGTCAGCATGCGCGTGTCAATTCCCTGGATCGCTATGATCCCGTGGCTTTCTAGCCAGTCCCCGAGACTCCCCGACGCCCGGAAGTTGCTGTAGAAATCGAAGTACTCCCTGACGACAACACCAGATACCTGGGGGCGCTCCGATTCCACGTCTTCCGGATTGATGCCGTAGTTGCCAATGAGTGGGTATGTCATTGTGACAATCTGGCCGGCATACGAAGGGTCGGTAAAGACCTCCTGATAGCCGCTGAGGCTCGTGTTGAATACCACCTCCCCGGCAACTTCGCCGGAGGCGCCGAACGCTTCTCCGGTGAACACAATTCCATTCTCAAGGGCAAGCTTTGCCTTCACGAATTACCCACAGTCTTTGCGACCCTTTCAAGAATACCTGCGCTTCGATTCAGGACCGGACCTTACCAACCGATTGTATTTTAATAGATTACAGTCGACTCCTCATACTTATCATCAAGACGTCAACATCGTTGATAACTATGTGGATAACTTGTTGGGGAGGCTAGTCACCCCGAAAATCTCTTCGGCACCTCGGAGACCACCGGATCTCAGAAGGGGAGGTCGTCGTCTTTCGCTCCGCCTGTCCCGGGTTCCGCGACATCTGCCGATGCAGACGGGGATGACGACGGACCCTCAGAAGCGTTCCCCCTCCCGTCAAGCATGATGAGGTTGTCAGCCACGATTTCAGTGATATACTTCTTCGCGCCGGTATTCTTATCGTCGTAGCTCCTGGTCTGTATCCGGCCTTCGATGAAGACTTTCTTCCCCTTCTTCAGGTACTCTCCGCAAATCTCCGCAAGCTTGCGCCAGGCAACGATGTTATGCCATTCTGTCCGCTCCTGCAGGTTGCCATCCTGGTCCTTCCAGGATTCGTTCGTCGCAACACTGAATGTCGCCACTGCAACTCCGCTTGGCGTATAGCGTAATTCAGGATCCTTGCCGAGATTGCCGATGAGCATCGCCTTGTTCAGGCTCTTTGCCATGTTCCACTCCCTATGGTTATTCGTGATTTCATGCTAACGAGATTTTCCCTCTTTGTCAATACGATCCCTCTCCCCTCCACCGCAGGGATTCGGCCATTTGATCAAACCCGTTTCAGCAACGAAAAAAAGGTGTCCGTCGTTGGCGGCAAATCCCTGGATCTTCGCATCAGCGAGGCCCGGAATGGAATGGACCTTCGTCACGCCCGCCGGCCGTTCCGCGGCGTCGAAGCAATAGAGCAGGCTGTCGTCCAGAACCATGATCCGTTCGGCGTCGGCAAAGAGAAACGACGGACCGGCGAACATACCTTGATACAACTCATGCAGGAAATTTCCGAACATGTCGTATACCAAAATTCTTGGACCGTCAAGGACATAGAGATGGTCCTCCGGACCGATATCGAGCCGTGTCGGATTGCGG
>DAIUKN010000362.1:1835-3905 GCA_036848195.1 Bacteroidota bacterium | reverse complement strand
GCCGGCAAGCAGGAGATTGGGAGTTGCCAGGCATGATGCACTCAGCTCGATAGACCTCTTCGGCGAGAGGCGGTACTCGGCAACGGCATCGGGGAGCACCGTTTCGCCGAGCGCGATCAGGTTTCGGCCCACAACACCCACGACCACACGGTCGGAGGGCCTCCACGTGATTCCAGCCTCGCCGTGCCACGCACTCGCCTCATACGTGACCTTTGATGTGACGGGGTAGACACTGGTGTCGCGAACTGCGATCTCGAATTGCGTATCCAGGACCTTCTGACGCTGGAGCCTCCCCAGGATCCCGATCGCGAACATGGTGGAAAATGCATGTCCGAAACCGACCGCAAACGGCTCTTCGTACGTGATCTCCCTGTCGTTGGATGCAGGCGTGTTCGAGCCGCTGATGCTCAGCGTTGGAGGGACCGCAAGCGTGAGGCTCGTTCCCGGGGCATATTGGATAGCCAAGGCCTCCGTTTCGAGAAATTTCTTGCCGAACGTGAGCCCGTGAAATACAAAGCCGCGGTCGGTCGTCGAAACCCCGGTATATGTCGCAGTGCTGAAATCCCAGTCGCGAATGTTCACCAGCCCTGCGGGATTGGCTGTAAATGCGCGGCTGTCCTTTACCGATGCCCCATACGCGCCCATGCCGATGGCGCGGGGGAAAAGCAACGACTGACCGTATGTCGCAGATCCGAGCATGGCCATTCCTGTCAGGACGAGGGTGCGGAAGCCCAGGTTCATGCCTATCGCAGTTCGATGGTACTGTTGTACACTGAGGCCGCCTGCACGAGAATCTTTCCGCTGTACCCCGCCTGCGGCTCAACTTCCTTCCGGTTGGAGAGGATGAACGTCAGTTCATAGTACGCGGGATGGGGCAGCTGTCTCAGAAGTCGGGCGGGAATGACCGCCTTTCCGAGATTCGCTTTTGATCGAAATTCCAGCAGGGGGAATGATCTCTTGGTGGCAGGATCAAACCTGCTGGCAATGATCGAGAGTTTTCCGTTCCCACCTTTCCAACGAACAATCAGGTCCCTGTCACGGGGCACGATGCTCCCCCCGGGAGGCGATTGGACCGTCAGATCATCGGGCGTCCGGATTGACTGTTCGATCCTTCCGTACGCAAGAGTGAATGCAGTCCATGTATACTGTTGATTGGGTTGATACGTAACGGCCAGATTGCTGACATACTCAACGCCGCGGACGAGAATCGAGTCTTTCAAAAACGGTCGCCGGAGGAAAACCCTGTGGGGGAGCTTCAGCATTGGCGATCCGTTCAGGGACATCGTCCCGAGGTCCAGGCCGCTAAAACCCAGGAGGCGGCCGCCGAAGCGAACGGTACTGTCCGCGACGAGCACGCGGGAGTAAGCGAACGAGTCTACCTTTCCCGGACCGGCATCGAGCTTCACTCTGTTGACAAGAAATGATCCGCTGAAATTCAGCTGATCCCCAGGCAGGACTGCAATGCTGTCGACAGAGCTTGTTGTCACGGCGGTGTCCGGGATGACGACCGCCCTTACGTCGAGGTCAGTCTGGTACTCCTCCGGCTTGAGTTGGACCTCCGCTGGATGCTGACATCCTCCAAGCAGAAGGAGCAGGCCGGCTGCAAAACCACGTGAACGATTCATTGATCTACTCCAGAGCTTACCTAATGTACCTCAAAAGGCCCCGAAAGTCCATCTCCCCACAAACCGGCCGAGCCCCCACCCCTTGCGGGATGAGGGCCCGGCATCCTCCCCCTCTGCCAACAATCAGAATACGCGGTATGGAA
Source organism: Bacteroidota bacterium (assembly GCA_036848195.1). Taxonomy (GTDB): domain Bacteria; phylum Bacteroidota; class Ignavibacteria; order UBA10030; family UBA6906; genus DAIUKN01. Next base: position 2,137 of record DAIUKN010000362.1, on the reverse strand, counting down.
CGCCCCACCAGCTTACCGAGTACGTATCCGGATTGTCGTCAAACAGCGTTCCCTTGGTCATCGCATCGACGCCGGCGTGGAAGAACCCGCGGTGGAAGTGGACCGGCCATGTGATCGCGTACTGCCGCGTGAACGAAACACCATCAGTCGTCTCGGAGATCATCGTGAGTTGGTTCCGGCGGCGGTGGGTGGCATCGAATCCGTACCGCAGAACCACCACATCCGTGTCGGGAGAAGTGCTGACCACCGTTGCGATAACACTTATCATTTCGCTCGTAACCAGTTCCGGTGTATCGGTCCTG
>DAIUKN010000362.1:0-1825 GCA_036848195.1 Bacteroidota bacterium | reverse complement strand
AAAAGGCGGAGCCAACGGTAGCGCAGGTAGAAGCTATTCGGATCCTTCACGTTCACCAGCGTATCGCCGTTTGCCCGAAGCATCGCCAACCCCGTGATCTTGATCTTATCATTCGGGGGAAGCGTCCCGCCGTCCACAAGGGAGCTCGCCACCGGCACCCAATTCATCCAGAAACGTCTCTGGTCACGGTCCACGCGCTTGAAGATAATATTGCGCGTTGACTTGTCTGAAAACGGCTTCGTGATGGTCACGGTGTCGCCGCCCGCGGTTTTCCCTCTGATCTTGAAGCTGCCCGTCACCGTCTTTTCGATCGTGGTTATGGCGATGGAATCCCCCGGCAGCACATTCGTTGAGAGGTTCTTCGTGATATTGGTGACGAACCGGCCCCACCGGATCGGCGTGATGTTCGCGTCGATTTTGCCGAAGGTGCCATAGTTCATCGTCTCGATACTCTGGTCAGTTATTGTCTGTTCATCATTCAGGACAAATGCGTCATTGGACGAATAATATGACATTGCCTGCAATTCATTGGAGACGCCGGCCGGAGCCTGGTCACTCGGTCCGGCACCATCGTCCTTCTTGCACCCCACGACCAGCAGCCCCGTCAGAGCCACCATCGCCATCCCCACCCCAAACGACCTCTTCATGGATCCCCTCCCCTGGTTGTTGTTGAGTTTTCGTTACACCCTGCTTGTGACATACTTGTCAGCAACCGCCATGCCAATGAGGCCAGTGCGGGGTGGTGACACCGCAAGGTGTTACCATGGAATACGTTACCGTCGTTCCCTGATCCTGGACGGGTTCAGCGAGAGGAGAAGAAGTGCGGGGTTCTGCGGTGGAAGTGCGGGAATTGTTCTGTTCAGGCAGATTTGGGGAGGTTCCAGACACCCCGGAAATAGGCCTCCCCGACGGCTTCGAGAACGGGATGAAACCGTTGCGGGAGATTCTTGGTCTTCGGCTTGAGGGCCAATTTTGACTCTTCCCAGGGACGCGACCGGTCGATCGCCGCTGCAATGTTCTCGAGGTACTCCTCAAGGCGTTTGCGAACACGATCAAGCACCGCCTGGTCCGCCGAAAGAGCGATATGCCGTACAGCCTTTTCGATGTCGTAGGAGTTTTCCGCAAACGCCTTGAGGCATTCACCGCGCAGGTATTCCGCCACCGTCCCCCGGTTAAGTCCTCCAAGTTCCTCGGCGGTCTCCGAGATAGCACTCCGCAGGAACTTCTTCTCCCGCACTGCATCGAGCACCTGATCCTCGACCGCGACGGCATCGCGCGCGGAGGCAGCCAGCTCCTCACTCAGATCTTTCATCGTAATCATCGTCCGCCGTTCTGCCCTTGCCATCAGCGCCGCGCGTTTCACGGCGCTCTCCAGCTCGCGGATATTTCCGCGCCACGGGGCGAGCCTGAACGCCTCCATAACGTTCTTCGACACCGTAAGATCGTCTCCTTCACGGTGAAGAAAATGACGCACAAGCAGCGGAATATCCCCCTCCCTTTCTCTCAGCGGCGGCAGTGAAACCGTGAGGACGTTGAGCCTGTAGAACAGATCCTCCCGGAACTTTCCCGCCTCAACGTATTCCTTCAACTCTTTGTTCGTCGCCGCAACCACGCGCACATCGACCTTGACAGTTTTTGTCCCACCCACACGTTCCAGCTCGCCTTCCTGGAGCACGCGAAGCAGTTTGATCTGGAACCCTTCCGAGATTTCACCGATCTCGTCGAGGAAAATCGTTCCACCGTGCGCCAGCTCAAAACGGCCCATCTTCTCTTTGACCGCTCCGGTGAACGCCCCCTTTTCGTGCCCGAACAATTCGCTTTCCAG
>DAIUKN010000361.1:0-3918 GCA_036848195.1 Bacteroidota bacterium | reverse complement strand
GATGCCGTCGATCAGCGCCCGGTCTCCGTTGCCGGGGTACTTCGGGCTGTACGGCAGGTTCAGGGTGACGCTCCTGCGTGCGTGGGTGAACATGGCAACTCCCTCGACCACAATGCTCGGCTTCCACCCTTCCACGACCGCGACAGCTCTGACGACCGTGGGCTTGTTCACAACAATGGCCTTCTCATAGACGGGAGACGTCACCGTCGGATCAGAGCCATCAAGCGTGTAATGGATTATCGAGCCGCCTGTGGAAGCGGCGATTTCCACCTGCGTCGTTCCCGGATCTTCGACCACCGCCCGCCCGATGGAAATTCTGGGCGGCTGGACAGTCACCTGCCCAAACGATGCCGTCGTCAGTGGGCTGGTGTCACCATTGGACATGAACGTTTTCGCCTTGATTTCCGACGCACCCAGACGGAGGAATGGTCCTACGTACATCGGAGACGAGAGGGTGGGTTCTCCGCCATCGAGCGTGTATCGGATCAGCCCGCCGTCAACGGCGGCCATCATCGAGACTTTCCCCGTTTGATCGTCCCGGGCCACAACCGGCGCGGGGATCGGAGCTCGATATCCCTTCGAGTGGAGCTCATACATCCCGGATGCAAGCTCAAGGACAGCGAAGCCCTTTTCCTGCCGGAGAGACATCACTCCGGCCGCGCGGTGCACGTCCTTTCCTCCCTCTGTAACCTGATCGGCGTTGTCAGCGGGCAGCCAGACTTCAGCGGTGGTGTTCACAGGGATCTTGACTCTCCAGGCAAGGCCGTCTGCGCCGACATGCCATTTGCTCACGATGGTCCCGAACCGTGAGCGGTACGACGCGTCAACGGCGGTCAGACCGGCAAGCGGCGTGGGGCGCATCACGAGATGTTCAAATGCGGAACCGCGGGAATCCGACGCGATCCCCGCGACGTTTTCAAACAACCAGATGACGAGGTCCCCCGTCAGCATCACATGATTCCCGGAGTTCATCCCGGGATCCCCGGTATCCCCGTTCCACAGTTCCCAGATCGTCGTCGCTCCCTTACTGAGCATATACCCCAAACTCGGATATGTCTTTTGGGTGAGGAGCGTGTACGTAATATCCGGCCTGCCATTCTCGGCCAGTGTCCGGCAGAGCCACTGACAGCCGATCAGTCCGGTGGCTACATGTCCGGAATCCGACGTCATAATCCTGTTTGTGAGATTGCGGTAGAGCGATTCGCGGTCGGCGTCGGGAACCAGGTTGAATGCGAGTCCAAGAAGCGACGACGTCACGGTGCCGTTCACGTACAGCTTCCTGGCCGGATCATAAAACTTCCGGTTAAGGTTCACGCGGAGGCTGTCGGCGCGGCGCGCGAATTCCTTCGACTCTTCCGGCTTCTCCACCAGTGTGGCGTATTCCGACATGAGCCGGAGGACGTAGCAATAGTAGGCGGATCCAATGAACGCACCGTTCGTCATCCTCGCCGGATCTTCGGTCTGGATCAGTCGCGGCAACTCCGGCGGGACGCACCAATCACCGTACGTGTCCCTCGGCATGATCCCGTCGGCCATATACGTGTCCATGAGCGCCAGCCACTTCTTCATCGTCGGATAGTGCCTCTCGATGATCCGCCGGTCGCCGAACTGCCCGTACAGCATATGCGGAACGATCAGGTAGGTCCCCGCCCAGGTTACGTTGTCGTTGTACGTCGGCCAATATGAAGGAGCCAGATCGGGGAGACTGCCGTTGTCGAGCTGCGCGTCACGGATGTCGTTCAACCACTTCGCGTAGAGTTTGGATACGTCAAAGAGGAAGCTCTCTCCTCCCGATTCGATCGCACGGTCGCCCAGCCACCCGTGCCGTTCGTCGCGCTGCGGACAATCGGTCGGGATGCTTCGATAGTTCCCGAGGATTCCCCACCGTGCATTTCTGACGATCTGGTTGAGCAAAGCGTTGGAAGAAGAGAATGAGCCCGTCGACTCGACATCGTCATGGACGACGCACCCGAGGATGGTATTCAGGTCCGGCGTGCCTGGGAACCCGGTCATCTCGACGTATCTGAATCCATGATAGGTGAAGCGGGGTTCGTACGCTTCCGCCCCCCCACCTCTGAGGATGTAGGTATCTGTCTGCCGCGCACTCCGGAGGTTCGCCACATAGAGATTCCCCTCCTTGTCGAGCGTTTCGGCAAAACGCATGGTCACGCTTGTTCCGCGCGGGCCCCGCACCATCAACCTCACCCAGCCCACCATGTTCTGACCCATATCAAAGACGTAGACACCACCCCGGGGCGATGTTACGACGACGGGTTTGATATGATCGGTCACCCGGATCGGCTCGTTCATCTGCGCTTCCAGCTTCGGCGATCCGGGTTGAACAATATCCGCAGGAGCCCAGGATGCATCGTTGAAACCCGGCATGGTCCAGCCTTTCATTTCACGGCGCGCATCGCAGACTTCACCGTCATACTCATTGTTCTCACGGATCGGACCGTCGGCAGTCCATTTCCACTTCTCGTTTGAGGTGATGGTCGCAGACGTGCCATCGCTGAACTCGACCTTCATCTGGAGGAGTAGTTTCGGATAGCCGTAGCTCACCATCGTCACCGGAGAGGTCTTTCGCGGGGCGAAGAACCGTCCGTTCCCCAGCATCACGCCGAGGGCATTCGCGCCTTTCTTGAGTTGGCCCGTCACATCATAGGTGACGTAGAAGGCCTTGCGGTCATACTGGGCAAGACCGGGCGAGAGTACATCATTGCCGACTTTCTTCCCATTGAGCATCATCTCCGACAGACCGAGGCCGCAGATATACGCATACGCTCGCTTGACGGGCTTCTTGAGTTCGAACTCAAAGCGCAACATCCTTGCTGACAACGGACGGTGTTCGGTCTGCGAGCTGTCCGAGCCGACATCCCCGTCGTGCCCGATCCATCGTGCCTGCCAGTCTTCGGGACGGAGGAGTCCCATGCTCCACAATGCTGGTGCGCTCCAGGCTGATGCGCGTCCATGCTGATCCCACACCCGCACTTTCCAATAGTAGGCGGCTCCTGATCTCAATTCCAGTCCGCCGTAGTCAACTCCGGCCGATTCCCTGGACTTCACCATGCCGCTGTTCCAAACATCTCCTCTTTCTTTGATGAGAAGATCTGATCGAGAAGCGACCAGAATCTGGTAGGCGGTCTGGCGCGCGCCGCGCACGGCGGATTCAAGCTGCCAGGCAAACCTCGGCTTCAGGACGTCGATACCGAGGGGGTTGGTTAGTCCCTCACAACGGAGGGCCGTGATTTCGACGGCGCATGATTTCTTCGGCGGGTGCGAGGCAGGTGGACCGCCAACGGCCACTGAGAAAATGAGGGAACTCAAGAAGACGAAGAGAACGTATCGGCGCATTGTGTCTTTCCTGGACGGGAGTTCGAGGGGGTTGGAGTGCAGCATCGTGGTTCAAAGTACTCTGCAACCGGTCGAAAATCAACTGCAGATTGAGCCCCAGCGACACCGGAGTCGGATGTTCAATTCTTTTGGGGAGACACAGCAGATTGTATGCTCACCGGACCCAACAGGCCGGATTCCATGAGTTGCGAATTCGCCTGGTACGGGTTCAGGGTCGTCCAGGAGATCTGTTTCGCAGGGGGTAAGTCCGCATCGCCAATGAGGCGATTGACCCAGAGGTTTGACACTTCGATTTCGAGGTCGTTCCTACCATGATTCACCGCATCGGTGATATCGACGCGCCATGGAGAGCACCATACCATGCCGAGGTCGCGGCGATTGAGCCGAACCCGGGCCATGTTCTTGACCATGCCCAGGTCAAGATAGATACGTGCGGATGTGAGTTGCCAACGAGGATCGTCAACTGACCCGCCCCCGTCTTGCGTACCAATGGATAAGTTGTTTTTCCTTCAGGAAGAGATCAGCAAGCGTGTCGATGACATCAGATGCCGTGATGTTTCTCTC
>DAIUKN010000360.1:0-3935 GCA_036848195.1 Bacteroidota bacterium | reverse complement strand
CGGGGACCGGGAGTCGGTCAGACAGTGGGATCCGGAAGAATCGGCACACATTTACCGGCATCTCCTGGACGAAAAGGCTTGGCTCGAAAACCACGAGAGATATCGAGCCGGCGAGTTTTCGAGGTTTTCCTTCTGGGGTATGGTCTATACGCTGGCGGCAGGGGACAGGAAGAGCGCGCAGGTCTACCGCGCTATGTTCGAGCGGGCAGATAATTCCCTATCGCTTGCAGCTCTGGCGAAAGGAACCTGGCTCGGAGGACGTGTCGCTGCGCGGGGGACCATCGCCGCTGCCGCTGCGCTGCGGTCGGTGAGAGCGGGGATCAGGAAACATTAGTGCTCCTCCAACCTCGTCGGACTCGTCGAGGTTACACGGACACCGTGCCCCATCGTTCATAGGAAATGATGGTTAATGGGGCACTCGAAGGCTTCATGGAAGGAATTGTACACGATGGTCGTGGCGTCACCCGGTACCGATCCGAAGTTCCATGTCATGTATCTCGGTTTGAACGAGTTTCCGTTCGGCCTTGCCGAAACGCAAAGGGCCACGCTGATGGCGCTGGGCCTGGTCGAGAGCGGTTGCGAGGTCACGGTCGTTAGCCGGTGCTGGAGTGCCGAAAACTGGGATGGGGCGTCCGGGCTGCCCGCGGAAGGGGTTTCACAGGGAATCAAGTATGTCAATACCTCCGGGACGCTGACACGGCCGGTTTCCTGGGTCGAGCGAAAGGTCCGGCGCCTCCTGGGGCTCGTGCGCGAGACCGGTCTCGTGGTTCGCCGGGGGCTGAAGGGACGCCTTCATGTTGCGATCCTCTCGACGGGGAGTTTCTCGAGGATTCTGTACTTCTGGATTCTTTCGAGGCTCGCCGGCTTCGCAATCGTCCTGAACAAAGTTGAACAGTACACATCGACGATCCGGAATCCAAACGTGTTCAAGCGGGTGAACGCTTTCCTCCTTGACCACTATGCACTGAGACTTGTTGATGGCGTCATCCCGATCAGCAGCTTTCTTGTCGATCAGACAAAGCAGTTCGCGCCAGGGAAGCCGTGGCTCAAGGTCCCGATCCTGGTCGACCGTAGGCGGTTTGACGGAATTGCACGTTCGCCAGAATGCACCTATCTCCTCTTCGCCGGCTATCTGGCGTATCTGGGGATCGTCAAGTTCATCCTGCGGGCCTTCGATTTGTGCCGGACGGAGAAGCAGGCTTATCTCTATCTCGTGGTGAACGGATCGTCTGATGAGATGGCGCAATTGCATGCGGAGGTTGCGTCCTGCCGCAAAAAGGAGTTCGTCAGAATCTATTCGAAGCTGACCGATAGAGAGCTGTCGAATCTCTATATCAACGCGTATGCGCTCTTGATCCCACTCCGGCCCACGATTCAGGACATAGCCCGCTTCCCGCACAAGATCGGGGAGTACTGTGCGTCCGGTCGGCCCATGGTTACGACAAACGTCGGCGAGGTGAGAGATTATTTCACAAACCGGGAGACCGCGTTTCTCGTACAAAATTATGACGAGCGGGAGTACGCCCTTGCTCTCGAAGAAGTTCTGGAGGACCCGGCTCTCGCTGACCGTGTGGGAGAGGAGGCAATGAAACTTGCCGGGCGTGCGTTTCATTACCAGGCGTACGGGGAAAAGATCAGGGAATTCATCGAGCATCGTGTCAAGCGCAAATGAAAGGCGTTTGCTTCTACGGCGAAAGTGTAGCCGAAGCGCTCCGCGGCAAGAAATTGAAGGGAGGCGCAGAGCTTCAGATTGCCCTCCTGGCAAGGACGCTGGCAGGGAATGGTGTGCCGGTCACCGTCGTTGATCCGGAAACCTCTATGACCGAATCCGTGTCAGAGAACCTGACGGTTGTCCCGGTGAAGGACTGGGATAGGGGAATCAGGGGGATCCGGTTCTTCTCGCACCGTCTGCCTCACCTTGTCAGGACGTTCCGCGAGACGGGGGCCGGGGTCTGCTATGTCCGGGGTTTTTCGGTTCGTCATCTCATCCCTCTGATCGCGGCGAAACGGATGGGAGCGAAGTTCGTGCTTGCCACTGCCTCAGACACCGATCTTCTGGGCTTCGGCGCAAGGTACCGGAAGACCTACAAGGGAAAAGCGTCGCTATGGGACTGGGTGTCGGCGGTCATCCCGGACGAGGGGGCGTACCGTCTTCTTCTTCGGTTCGCGGATGCGGTGTTCGTTCAACACCGCGAGCAAGCGGCGCTGGCCAGGCCCAGGACGAGGCACGTCGTGCAGCTCAACAATGTACTGGATCCCGAGATTGTGACGGTCCGGAACAACGCCGCGCGCGAGAACATCCTGATTGTGGGGACCCTTTCGGTGGCCAAGGGCCTTCGCGTCCTCGTGCCGATTGTCCGCAAGCTCCGTTCTGTCACATTCGAGTTCATCGGTGAGGTGGTCGACAACGAAGGACGAACCGTGCAGGCTAGCCTCCAGCAGTGTCCCAATGCCATCCTGCGCGGACCGCTCGATCGCCGGCAGACGCTCGGCCGGATTGCTGCAGCGAAGGCGCTTGTCAACACCTCACCGAGGGAGGGATTCCCCAATACGTTCGTGGAAGCCTGGGCCCTTCGGACGCCTGTGATTTCGCTCTTTGTCGATCCTGACGGCGTTTTGCGGCGAAATCGGCTGGGGTATTTCTGTGAAGGGAACACCGGCGTTCTGGAGGAATTGATCCAACGCACGAGCTACGATCTGGATACCGGCTATATTCAACAATACGTTTTGCGCGAGCACTCGGCAGAACAGGCAGTCCGTGCTTTTAAAAGCATTACTGATGGTGCACCGCAGCAGTAAGAACGACAATCAATCCGAAAGGAAGCATTCATGGATTCACCACTCATTGCCAAGATCGAGAAGAAAGAGGCTGTCATCGGCGTCGTCGGTCTGGGGTACGTCGGTCTGCCCCTCTTGCTCTGTTTTGTAGAAAAAGGATTCCGGGTTATCGGACTGGACATTGATGAAAAGAAGAACGAGTCCCTCATGAGGGGGCAGTCGTACATCAAGCACATTCCAACGTCGAGAATCCAGAAAGCGGCTTCATCGGGCCTGATGCATGCGACGTCTGATTTCTCCAAGGCGAGGGAATGCGACGCCGTGCTTATCGCGGTTCCAACTCCGCTGAACAAGAATCGCGAACCTGATATGTCGTACATTGTGTCAACCTGTGAAGCGATCGCGCCGTATGTGCACCGTGGACAGCTCATCGTACTCGAGTCCACGACCTATCCCGGCACAACCGAAGAAGTCATGATACCGATTCTGGAAAAGGGCGGGCTGAAGGCCGACAAGGATTTCTATGTCGCCTTCTCGCCCGAGCGCGAGGATCCAAGCAGAACGGACTATACGACGGAGACGATACCAAAGGTCGTCGGGTCGACGACACGAGAGGGCCTGGCAGTGACCGAAAAGCTCTACCAGCAAATCGTTGTCCGCACCGTGCCGGTCTCTTCCGCGGCTGCCGCCGAAGCGACAAAGCTTGTCGAGAACACGTTCCGGGCGGTGAACATCGCGCTGATGAACGAACTGAAGATCACGTTCATGCGGATGGGGATCGACATCTGGGAGGTCATTGAGGCGGCGAAGACCAAGCCGTTCGGCTTCATGCCTTTCTATCCGGGTCCGGGCCTTGGCGGTCACTGTATTCCGATCGATCCGTTCTACCTGACCTGGAAGGCGCGCGAATACGGCGTCACGACGAAGTTTATCGAGCTTGCGGGCGAGATCAATACGGCAATGCCGGACTTCGTGGTGCAAAAGGTCATGGAGGTTCTGAACGAATACGGCCGGTCCCTGAAGGGCGCCCGCGTGTTGCTTCTCGGACTCGCATACAAGCCGAACGTCGATGATGACCGTGAATCACCCTCGTATCACCTGCTGGAGAAACTTGAGCACCGGGGGGCTATCGTCAGCTACAACGACCCGCAGGGCAA
>DAIUKN010000359.1:0-3945 GCA_036848195.1 Bacteroidota bacterium | reverse complement strand
AACGGGGGATCGCTCGGATCCATTTTGACGACAGTACTCGCTCCACCTGGCGCCTGAAAAAACAGAGTGATTCGTTGGCCTTTGCCCTCCACATAGACGGGAAGGGAAGACTCTTAGTGGCTACCAGATCCGGCTTGTATGAATTTGCGAGCGGGACTTATCGGGAGAGATTTCTTCCCGGCGCGGTGAAGGCCGCATGGCATGTCCGGCCCTACGCTATGTATGACGACCCGCGGGAAGGACTCTGGGTTGGCGGTTTTGAGGGCGCCTACCTCATAACGGACACCAGCGTCTCGGCCTTCACTCGTGCTGATGGCCTCCCCGAACGCGGGGTTTGGTGTTTCTGCCGGGACCTGCATGGCAATTTCTGGTTGGGGACAATGGATGGGCTCTACAGGGGTGTTCGTTCACGCGCGACGTACCGGTTCGTCAAAGAGCCCTCATTCGGGAATGCGGTCGTCTATGCCATGCGTCTTGACCGGGAGGGGAATGTGTGGATAGCCAGCGCACCCGGGCTTCGCAAGATCCTCGCGAGCGATTTTCTCCTTTCATTTCCGGGACACGATGTCCTCTCCACTCCGGGAATCGGACCGATTCGCCAGAATGCAGCCGGAGCGGTGTTCTTTGGATCCCGTACGACGGCGCTCTATGTTCTGGAAAGCGGGAGGCTCCGCCATCAGGCAAATTTCGGCCTTCACGCTCGACTTACGATCACCGACATCCTGCCTGAGTTCGACGGAAGCGTGTGGCTCGGTTGCTGGAGGGGCGGAGTTGTGAGGCTCGACAAAGAGCGTTACCGTATTTACGACAAGGATAGTGGACTGCCGTCGAATAACGTCCATGCTCTGGCGCGAACGCGGAATGGAGACGTCCTCGTCGGCACGTCCGCCGGGATCGCGATCCTCAATGCCGGGGGGTCCGCCGCTCCACTCCACCATCCGGAGTTGGATAGACTCACCATATTTGACATCAAACCAACTCATCGACTCTCACGCGACCTCGTTCCTTTGCAGGATACCCTTTGGCTGGGGACGTCGGATGGTGTGAAGCTCCTGGCGATGAACAAGCGCTCGATTGCAGGGATTCGTTCTCTTGATCAAGCTGCTGTGAAGGGGAGAATCGTGTATGAGATTCTCGTCGATTCCCGAGGCCGGGCCTGGTTCGGCACAGACGGCGGCGGACTCGTTCTGTTCGATGGCGCAGCCACAACCGTGTATACCACTGATGATGGCCTGGCGGGGAACCGGATCTTTGCACTGGCCGAGGATTCCCTGGGGAACATCTGGTCCGGAACATCGTCGGGATTGAGCTGGTTCGACGGTCAGGGCTTCCGGACACTCACTCACGACCAGGGCTTCGGAGAGATCGGTGTCCACGGTTTGCTCACGGACCGCGACGGGTCTCTCTGGGTGAGCAACTTCCCTGCAGTGGCGAAGATCAAGCCGTTCCGTTTCGCAGGGAGCAATCTCCCTCCTCCCGTGTATCTCACGGATGTCACTTCCGATACACTCCACCTGTCGATTCCCCGGTTCTCCCGGCTCTCGCCGGATCCCGGCATCATCACCTTCAGGTTTGCCTGCCCGAGCTTCACGGATGAATCCGCGGTCCGGTACAAATACCGCCTCGGTGGATTTGACCGGGACTGGTCCCAGCCGGTGAAGACGCGCGAGGTGCGCTACACGCACCTTCCCCCGGGGGCCTACACATTTGAGGTGGCCGCGCGAAACAGCAGCGGCACATGGAGCACGAGGCCGGCGACGTTTTCATTTGAGATTGCACCACCGGTCTGGCAACGCTGGTGGTTTATCGTGGCGATCGCGTTGTTTGCATTCAGCGTGTCATATGGACTCTACCGCTATCGCGTGGGGAGGCTACTGGAATTGGAGCGAACGCGAAGCCGGATCGCCATGGACCTGCATGACGACATCGGCTCGAGTCTCACACGAATTTCCGTCATGGCCGAAGTGGCACAGCGCCAGGCCGTCGGTGATCCGCAGGGCACGGCCCGTCACTTATCAGCCATCGGCGATACCGCGCGCGAGGTGATCGATGCTCTCGGCGACATCGTCTGGTCCGTTGATCCGAAGCATGACAATCTCCACAATGTCGTCAGCCGCATCGTGCAGTTCGGCCAGGAAACCTGCGAAGGATGCGAGATTGCTTTTGAGACTGACCTGAGCGACAGCCTGGAGAGCTTCCGGCTCTCCCCCGAAAATCGCCGGGACATTTTTCTGGTGTTCAAGGAAGCGATCAACAACGTCGTCAGGCATTCGGGTGCGGGTCTGGTCCGATTCCGGGTTCATCCAACTCCACGCGGGGTACTCCTTGAGCTCAGCGACGACGGCTCCGGCATTCCGGCGGCTCGAGAAAGTACCGGACACGGTCTTGAAAGCATGAGAGCGCGAGGCGCTCGTGCCGGCCACTCTTTCGCAGTGCAGAGCTCACAAGGCCGGGGAACCACGGTTTCCCTGGAAGTGAAAACAGTATGAATATGCGGTTGCGGACCGGGTAGCGGTTTCCTACATTCATTCAGAGTGATCAAGAACGAACCACCCATAACAGTCGCCCTCATTGAGGACGAAAAGGAAGTGCGACAGGGGCTTTCCTATATCCTCGACAACACTGAAGGCTTTCGTTGTGTCGGCGAGTTCAGATCGTATGAGGATGCATTCACGTCCCTTCGGATCCCCCCGGACGTCTTACTGTCGGACATCGGCCTCCCGGGCATCTCCGGCGTCGAGGGAGCCAGACTGTTCAAGGAGCGGTTTCCTGCCACCGCAATCATCATGCTCACGGTGTATGCCGATGATGACAAGATCTTCCGGTCCATTTGCGGAGGGGCGAGCGGGTATATTTTGAAGAAAGACCCGCCCGCAAGGATTCTGGATTCGATCAAGGACGTCCACGCGGGCGGTGCGCCGATGTCGTCTGAGATTGCCGCAAAGGTCCTGCATGCATTCCGGCTGCTCAACCCGCCGAAAGGGACAGACAACAATCTTACCCGACGAGAAGAAGAGATCCTCGATGAGCTTGTGAAAGGCAACAGCTATAAGTCCACTGCTGACCACCTCAATATCAGCATCCATACCGTCCGCTTTCATATTCGAAGTATCTACGAAAAGCTCCATGTTCACTCGAAGTCCGAAGCTGTTGCCAAGGCATTGAAGGAGCATTTGCTCTGACACGGAGACGACCCTCCGTCTCCAGAGTATCTCGCCCGCAGACCCGCACGTTGATGCGGGTTTGCTGTTTCCTGGACACCACTCATCCCAAAATCCCCCTCTTTGTGCGATTGTCCCTGTCTGACCTTACGATTACTTTACTGCACGTTCTTTCTCAAACCCCCGACAGGAGAAGTCCATGCGCCTACGCCAGGTCACCCTCATGCTCCTTTTCCTGCTTGCAGTGCCCCTCCCCGCATTGACACAAGACGTCACCCGTAGTAGCATCATCAACGTCACCTTCAACACAAACGCTCCCGTGTTGCTGGGCATCGACAGAGGCCGGCTCATCTGGAAGGATGCCGATCCCAACACCGGGACTCTGTCTCTCCTCTATTACTCCGGGACCGGGATAACAAAGCTCGATTCCAACCTTACAGCCTTCACCGCATCGATCAGCGGGGACTACGTGGTATGGAATACCGCGGGAGAACTCGTGAAGGCTTTCGATTCCAGGACTCCGTTCAGCTCGCCGTTAGGCCAATCTTACAATCCGGACCACATTCAGCCCGTTTCAGTCTTCAACAGTCTCGCCGCGTATGCCCGCCGTCGAAGCGGCGGAGGAACGCAGATTGTTCTTCACCGGTTTGCATCGGGAACCGACACGTTGCTGAGCGCAGGAGTGTGGAATACCGCCCCCACCCTCCATCATGGGCAGTTGGCCTGGGTGGCGGCGGACTCAGAATCATCTGCTGCCTCATCGAACATATTCTTCTATGACGGA
>DAIUKN010000358.1:0-3957 GCA_036848195.1 Bacteroidota bacterium | reverse complement strand
GAGTTACCAACCGCACGCCTACGCACAGCGCCTCGCCTCCCGGAAGACCAACACGATTGCCGCCATCATCCCGTACTTTACCAACTATTTCTTCGTACAGATCCTTCAGGGCGTTCAGGACAGGGCGGGGGAATTCGGCTTCGATCTGATCCTGTACGGCGTAAACGACCCTTCGCAGGTGGAGTACTACCTCCGTCGTTCCTTGCACCGGGGACGTGTCGATGGCGTCCTCTACTTTTCCATGCAACTTCCCGAACACTACGTCTCGAAATTTCAGCAGATGCAGCTTCCCCTTGTCCTGGTCGACTCCTATCATCCGCAGTTCGATTCCATCCGCGTGAAGAACCGTGAAGGCGCCATGATGGCGACGCGTCACCTTCTGCAACTGGGTCACCGGGTCATTGCGATGATCAACGCAAGTCTCGAGACCCAGCCGGCTCGTGAGCGCCTGGAAGGCTACCGTGCCGCGCTGGATGAGTTCGGTGTCCCGTTCGTGCAGGGGCGAATTGCCGTCGAGGGGACGGACCGTCAGGATGGCTTTGACCGGGAAGCGGGACGGGCATCGATGAAAAAGCTGTTGGCGCTCCGCGCATCGGGTGAGCCCATCACGGCCGTCTTCATCGCCAGTGACGTGCAGGCGATTGGCGCGCTCGAGGCAGCGCGCGACGCGGGAGTCCGGGTGCCGGAAGATGTTGCCATTGTAAGCTTCGATGACATCGAGCTGGCACAGAGCGCACGTCTGACAACGATGCGGCAGCCGATGTACGAGATGGGCCGTCTGGCGCTGGAGCGGCTCTTCTCACGGATCAAGGATCGTTCAGCGCAGCCAACGCTCACATCGTTTGTTCCCGAACTGGTTATTCGTGAAACCTGCGGCGCCCGGGGGCTTTCGGATCGCGTGCCTGCGCGCGGCGGGAAGATCGAACTCGAGGCTGCAACATTGCGGAACGGCTGAGGATCGCATGTTCCTCGATGGTGTGCCTCGTCACCGTAGTCCCGAGTTGTTCTGAATCTGAACTTGCAAGGAGCCCGTATGATACGACGGATACTGATGATAGCATCCCTGCTGCTCGCAGGCCTCACTGTCGGCATCGCAGGAAACACAGGCAAGATTGCCGGGGTGATCAAGGATGCGCAGACGGGCGAGACTCTCGTCGGCGCCAATGTTCTCGTGGAAGGGACAACGATGGGTGCCGCTTCCAATATCGATGGATACTACGTCATCCTGAATATTCAGCCGGGCAAATACACGCTTGTGGTGTCCGCGGTTGGATACAACAAGCGTACGATCACCAACGTTGACGTCTCGATCGACCAGACGACGACGATCGATGTTCAGATCACCTCGATGGTGGTCAACATGAACGAGGAGGTGGTGGTCACGGCGGAGCGCCCCCTGGTTCAAAGGGATCAGACGGCGAAGACGGCGGTGGTCGGCGGCGAACAGATCGCCGCGCTTCCGGTGACGGAGGTGGCACAGGTTCTTTCCCTTCAGGCGGGGTTCGTCGGCGGCAGCCTCCGCGGCGGCCGGTCGGGTGAGGTTGCGTATTGGGTTGACGGGGTGCCGATCACCGATTCATACAACGGCACAAACGTTGTCGAGGTCAACAAGAACCTTGTGCAGGAACTTCAGCTCGTCTCCGGTGCATTCAACGCCGAGTACGGGCAGGCGATGTCGGGTATCGTGAACATTGCGACGAAAGAAGGGGGGGCGAAGTACACCGGCACTCTCGGATACTACGGTGGCGGGTATGCGGTGAATGACGCCGGGATCTTCCCGGGAACGAAGTTCAAGCCGACGGCAATCAGGAACTATGAAGTCAGCGCCAGCGGACCGGTGACGGGTGATGATCTCACGTTTTTCGTCAATGGACGGTATATCTACTTCGACGGAAACAAGATGGGCTTCCGCCGATTCAACCCTTCCAACGTCTCCCTGACCGACAGCTCGGGAGCCTTCGTGCTGTACAGGAACCCCCTGGATGGAAAGGGAGACAGCGCGGTGGTTCCCATGGACTGGAGCGAGCGCTGGTACGGCCAGGCCAAGCTCACCTGGCGGATATCTCCGGTCATCAAACTGACCGGCAACTATATCTATGATTATAATCCGTCAAAGGCGTACGGCCGGACACAGAGCTCCGATCACAACAATTCCTATTTCTACAACCCCGACGGGTACGGCAAAAACTACAATACCAGCAATACTTTCATCTATCAGCTCTCCCATTCACTCAACCCGACAACCTTTTACACACTTGGCGGCTCCTACTTCGAGAAGAAGTACAAGTACTATCTCTATGAGGACCCCCACGACCCACGTTACGTTCACCCGAAGCTCTTCCTTACACCTGACACATATAGCTTCTTCACGGGGGGAACCGATCTTTCGCGCGAATCCCGGTCGACCAAGACGTTCCTCGCAAAACTGGATCTGAGCAGCCAGGTGACATCCACCCACCTGGTGAAGGTTGGAGCCGAATTCCGTACGCACCGTCTTGACTACGAGCGGATCGACCTGCAGCCGATTGCGGAACAACAGGATCTGAACCTGGCAACGGGGAGTCCATACATACAAACACGCATCCTGGACATCTCGTCTAGCTCGCACGATTTCTATGTGCACCACCCGAAGGAACTGTCCGCTTACATTCAGGACAAGATGGAGTTCAAAGACATCATCGTGAATCTCGGCGTCCGGTTCGACTACTTTCAGCCGGACGGGCACGTCCTGAGTGATCCGAGCGACCCGAACATCTATAATCCTATCAAGCCGGGGAACCGGTTCTTCGACAACAACGGAAACGGCATTAAGGATGCAGGGGAGCTGGACAAGACGGTGGCTGACCGGCAGGCGTACTGGTACACCAAAGCAAAAGCGAAATCACAGTTGAGTCCTCGCCTCGGCGTGTCGTTCCCGATTACCGCGCGCGGCATTGTCCACTTTTCCTACGGTTGGTTTTTCCAGATACCGCGTTTCGAACGCCTCTACGAAAACCCCGACTTCAAGATCGGCCTCGGTACGGGGAACCAGGGAGTCGTGGGGAACGCCGACCTGAAACCAGAACAGACCATTAACGGAGAAATCGGCGTTCAGCAGCAGGTCTCCGATGATATAGCGGTTGATGTCACCGCCTATCTGCGTGATATTCGTGGACTGACCGGCACCAGCGGCGAGCAGATCGTTGTCTTCGGTGGGTCCTCGACGTACAGCCGGTACACGAACAGCGATTTTGGCTTTGTCAAAGGCATCGTTGTTACGCTCAAGAAATCCTTCGCCGCCGGACTCAGTGCGACGGTTGATTATACTTTCCAGGTGGCCCGGGGCACCGCGTCAGATCCTCAACAGGCACGGAACGCCGTTGCCGGCGGAGCCCAGCCGGAGATCCAGTTGACACCGCTGAGTTGGGACCAGCGCCAGACGCTGAACGTCACCGGCAACTACAGCGCGAGCACCTGGGGGGTCAGCGCCATTGCGCAATATGGAACGGGCCAGCCCTACACGCCGCAGAGTACCCAGGATATCAGCACCATCCTGACCAACAGCCAGGTGAAGCCGGACTTCTTCTCCATCGACCTTCGTGCCTATTATGAGTTCCTGATTGATCCCTTCAAGCTGGTGGCGTTCGTCCGCGTATTTAATCTCCTCGACAGAAGGAATGAGGTTGATGTCTTCAACGACACGGGGCGCGGAGGCTTCACGACGAGGGAAGCGTTGGCCGGCGCTACAAACCCGGCACAGCGGGTTAATACGCTGGACCAGTGGTTCACGGTGCCTGGGCACTATTCTGAACCGCGTCGCATTGAATTCGGACTGAATCTGGAGTTCTAGCATGACACAACGACATCTGATCGTCACCATTTTCCTGCTGATCACCATCGTCACGGTCCACGGTGTGTTGGCGCAGACCAGCGGTTCCCAATACCGGAAGTATGGCATCATGAACGGGAACCAGGTCC
>DAIUKN010000357.1:0-3981 GCA_036848195.1 Bacteroidota bacterium | reverse complement strand
ATAAGGCCGTCACGTCGGCCCTCATTGGGGCCAGTACAGTGCAGCAGCTCGAGGAAGGCGTTTCGGCGCTGGATAATCTTCAGTTCAGCGCAGAGGAACTTCGGACAATCGATGCGATACTGAAATCTGCGGCATAGAATCCTCCCACCCGGCTTTGCGCCGGGGGGGGCATTCATTGCTTCTTGACTCTCTCGGCTTTCGATTCTCGGACAACTGCCGCCCAGACCCAACCCACTTTCCCGGATTTCGTCTCGATCTGGACCCACCCCGGGCCGGTATCCCCGTAGTGCCGCTTGAGAATCGTCACGCGCTCGTTGTTCCTAACGGTCCCCCGCACAGGCTTCGCATCAAGTGAATGCCCTGCCCGGAGCCCGGCGCTCGGGACGGTCACGATCCCCTGGGGGCCCTGGGGCATTTTGGGAACCGCCGCGGCCGGAGGGGGTGGAAGGACCTTCTCGGGGACGACAACCGGTTCTTCCATGACCGGCAGCGCGTTGAACGTGGCTGCTTCAAGCGTCGCAGGCTTCTTCGCGAACAACATGATCGCACTGGTAATGAGAAGAATGGCTGCTCCGGCAAGGAAAATTGCGACCGCCGCCGAACCTGTCCGGGTCCTCACCTTGAATGGGACTGACGTGTGATGGGTAGTCCGACTCCGAACCGGAGAGCGGTCCGGTTCCGAACGTTGAAGCGCCGGCGTCCTTGTCACCACTTCCGCGGCTGGAGCAGGTGACTCCGCCGGAGGCTCTATTTTTTCCTCGGGAACGGTTGCAGCAGGAGCCTGAGTGGGAACGTCGACTTTCACCTCCGGAGCAGGCGCGGCAGGAGACGACTCTTCCTTCTGGAGAACGCTGAGCGGCGAAACACTCGTCGTGAAGTACTCTCCGTTGATCTTTTCGTCCTTGAGATGCTCGCCCACCCAGGCAAGGGTGAACACCTTCACTTCAGCTCGGGGAAGTGTTTGGTGGATCGCGCCAGTGATTGCCTCAAATGCCGCGTCCGTGGTGTCGACGTCTCCCACCAGAAGCACCCGTGCCGTCGCCGGGAGGAACGACTTGTCGAAGCGGTACGTCTCGGCGGCTGTTCCGGGGCTATCCGGGTCCTGCACGGGGCTGTCCGGCCCCGCGTTGACACGCTGAAGCCGTGCCGGGCAATACTTTGCATTGGTCTTCCGCGCGATCGCAGCACCCAGCTTGTCAAGAGGTGTCGCACCACCCGCCACTTTCTCGTTCGCAGCCAGCGCACGAACGACGATATCACACGAGAACGAATGGCTCGCGACAAGTGAAGCAAGACGGATCCATTGCGTGGTCTGTGGTTCCCGACCGCTCTTGAAGTCCAGGAGGTACTTCGCCATGTGTCCCTGTTCTTCATTTGCGGCAGCACTTGCAGGCAGAAGCAGCTGCGACGACGCGGCCGAAGGGATTCGGGACAACATTTCGGGGGACATCTGATTTTCAGTCATGGGTAACAGGGCCTCGTGCTTTACACTCTAAGTATCTACCTGCAATCAGAGTGCCAAACAGAGACCTCTGCAGATCATTCTGAATTCGGGGGGAAAATGAGGAAAAAGGGGCATAACGAGGTCATCTTTACCCCTTTTTTGAAAAAACACCAAGAAAGGGCTAGCCGCGGCAGACGTAAACCTTAATGCTCACCTCGCCAACTGGGGGTTCCGCCGGGCAAAGAGCTTCACCAGCAGTAGCCCTGCGAGAAACCCACCGATGTGCGCTCCGTACGCAACCCCACCTCCCTGCCCACCGCCGAGCATCCCCAATCCGCTGATAAGCTGGAATACAAACCAGAGACCAATCGCGAGGATCGCCGGGACCTCCTGCAACATATAGAACATCACGACTCTCACACGACGGTGCGGGAAGAGAAGAAGATATCCTCCCAGCACTCCTGAGATTGCTCCCGATGCTCCCAGGCTCGGAACAAAAAGATCCGCACCAAAAAGAACCGACGAAAAGACGTGCGACAGCGAGGCGAGGACTCCGCACGTCAGATAGAAGATCAGGTAGCGTGCATGCCCCAGAGCGTTTTCCACATTGTCGCCGAAGATCCAGAGGAACATCATATTCCCAAAGAGGTGGGCAAACCCACCATGCATGAACATCGATGTGAGCATCGTGATATAGACCGAGAGCGGAGTCGGCCGGAGACCCGGAACGGAGAAAACTTCGCCGGTCTCAGGATCCCTTACCGTACGATCCTCCGTGACAACATCGTGGCCTGTGACGATCTCCTCCGGCACGGTGGAATACGCCATCGTGAACTCCTGATTGGAGCCGAGTCCCTGGAGAAGAACGAAAACGAGGACATTGACGGCTACAAGGAGATAGTTGACAGTCGGCCGCATGGTCCGGTCGGAGTTATCGTCGCCTACAGGGAAGAGCATATGTCAATCCTCATCAGAATTGCGAGTTCACTCATGGGATCCTGTTGATCCCCACTGTCAACTCACTCATGGCACAATACTGACGACCGGTTTTCCCAGCTTCCCTTCATCGACCGCTATCCCCAGGCCCGGTCCGCCGGGGACGGAAAGCCTCCCATTCCTGCGCCGCGGCGCGTCCGGTGAT
Organism: Bacteroidota bacterium; assembly: GCA_036848195.1. Classification (GTDB taxonomy): domain Bacteria; phylum Bacteroidota; class Ignavibacteria; order UBA10030; family UBA6906; genus DAIUKN01. The sequence continues at coordinate 1,396 of DAIUKN010000357.1, read as the reverse complement.
ACGGAGAGATCAACGTAGCTGTTGAAATCCGTTGACGTGAAGAGAAATTCCGGCCGCGTGCTCCCCGCCAGCTGCGCTATCGTGGCGGTGGTGATATCGCCCCCCCAGGAATCCTCAATCGTCATCACAACCCCGACCGATTCGCACAGATTCCTTAGTTGCAGAGCCTTCGTCAATCCCCCCACACGGGAAATCTTGATGTTTACCACATCCATCGCCCCATCCGCACGTGCACGGAGAAATGGCACAACACCGGTGATGTGCTCGTCCAGCACGAAAGGGAGCCGCGTGTGTCTGCGGATCGCCAGACACTCTTCATAGCTCGGGCACGGAGCCTCGACGTACACATCCTCCCCCTCCAGCGCATTCACTACTCTGATTGCCTGGTGCTGAGTCCAGCCGGTGTTTGCGTCGGCGACGAGAACGTCCCCCTCCTGCAAAACATGAAGCACTGCTTTCACCCGCGCGATATCATCATCCGGAACTCCCCCTACCTTCAGCTGGAACCGCCGATATCCCTCAGACCGGTAGCGGCTCACGTCTTCCGCCATTTTCGCGGCGGTGTTCTGCGAGATCGCCCTGTAGAGCGGATAATCTTCCACCTGCCGCCCCCCCAGCAACGTGCTGACAGGCAGACCTGCTTTCTTCCCCAGAATGTCCCAGCACGCAATGTCCAATGGCGACTTGATATAGGCGTGCCCGCCCAGGCGTGAGTCCATCAGCGCATTGATAGCACGGATCCTGCAAGGGTCTTCCCCGACCAATGCCGGCCCCAGCTCCCGGATTCCGGCCGGGACTCCCTCCGCAAACGCATCCATGTAAGCTGAGCCCAGCGGACATACTTCGCCGTATCCTTGGAGCCCTTCATCAGTGGTGATTCTCACTATGGTGCTGACAAACCCTGTGACCGCGTGGCCGCCGGACCACGCGTACGTGTGGTCCCGGAGTCCGTACGAAACCTGATATGCATCGATTCGGGTGATCGTCATTGTAGGTGAACTTGATGAGAGAAGCGACTGGATTCCGCGGTGCGGATCCCGAAAACCCCTTCAAGTGATCCTTGAGGGTTCTTTGAAGGTTGGCACATCCGATATTCTCTTTCTTACGAAATGCCAACCTGAAACGCAAGTGGCAAATCAGCAATCGATCCCCTTTTTGCGTATGTTGAGGAATCCCCTTATCACCCTCTACCGATTAATCCCGTGCTCGTTGAGAAGAGAGTCCGTGCGACGCTCCTGATACTGCTGGCCTTTGTTTTCCCCCATGGAGCGCACTCCGATGAGCAGCTCCGCTACAAAATCGCTCAGATGATCATTGTGGGCTTCAACGGGACAACCGTCCCGGACAGCCTCCGGTCAGATTTGACCGGACGGAATCTTGGCGGGGTGATCCTCCT
>DAIUKN010000356.1:0-3989 GCA_036848195.1 Bacteroidota bacterium | reverse complement strand
CGACACAATTCCGATCTTTGCGACGCCCCGGATGACGCGGCGTTGGGTCTCGTCACCCCAGAACTGATATTCCAGCCGAGTCTGTCGCCCGCCAACTTCGACCACTGCGGTTGGCATCTCCGGTATGCCGCGCCAGCCTGGCCAGGGGCCAATGCGGATACCGGGGGGAGAATCCTTGAATCGGAAATTCGGAAAGGTGTACGGCGTTTCCGTGTCGTTGTGAATGGCAAAGCGGCAATGGCGTTCGAGGGGGTATCCCGTGCTGTCAAACAGAACGAGGATAAGCATCTCGGCATCCCCGGCCGAAGGGGCCTTGCAGACGTACTCGTTTCCTCCCGGCTCTATTGGCTGGAAAGGCACCGTGCCGAGGACCATCGCTCTCTTATGTGGGGGACTACTTGATTTCACATTCGTTGCCACTCTGATGATCGTCCCGCGCGGGCGATCTGAGGTACGTCGCATTGCCACGCCCTCATGAAAACCATCGGGGCTCGCAACGACACGCTCCACGGCAGACAGCGTGGAAGTCGCTCGTGATGGATCGTTATAGCCGCTGCGGGACCCCCGCAATCGGAAACATGATCCGCTCTACTTGCCCGGTCTCTTCCAGAACGAATGTCTTGGCGTTGAATCTGACTTCTCCCCCGAACCGGTATCCGACCCTTGAAGGGGCGAGAGACACTATCGTTCCCTGTTTTGCCGGCGTCATGGTGACCCAGCAATTTCGCGGCGCCTGGACCGGCCGAAGTGCGGGCAACGTTTCAAGTTGATCCAATACCTCCTTGATCCCCGAAAGACCGTGATGGGCTGAGGCCGGCACTTCCTTGCCATCTTCGAAGAGCATTGGCCGATCGAAGATGAACGCCGAATTGTCCTCCACCTGCGTGAGCACACGGAGCAAGTTACGGCCAAGAACTCGGGGGTGAGGAACGAGGACAAAATCATATTTCTCGTTTCCGAGGCAGAAACGATCCTTCTTCCAGCCCGCATGTCGCAACAACGAAGTCGACAGAACATCCAGATGGAAGTGCGCATCAAGGAGCGACAGGAGCAGAGAAAAGATATCTCTTGCGACCTTGTCTGCACGGTGATCCGCAAGAGCGTACAGGGTCTCGAGCGGATACACAAGCAGGAGATTTGACTGAGGGAGAGCTTGACCAACCTTCTTCAGTTCTGAAGAAAGGAGCGCACTCCAACCTGGGAAAGAGGGCCAGGTGGAATGATCGGGATAACCGGGGAGAGGGGGTGATCCGAGGAACGTACGCTCCTGTCCGACAGTACCGGCAGGTCCGTACGCATGTGCGAGCCAGCGCGTTCCGAACAGCGCCATGATCTTGACGCAATGCTCCATTGATTCCCGCTGCCATCCCTGGCCGTCATCATCACCAACTGTCCACAAGTTGTTGTAGGCCGCTCTCCTGTTTCCGATTTTTCCAAGTGACGCTGCGATGACGGACATCGCTGCAAGATTGGAATAGTATGAAGATGAGGTATCCCTCAGTGCCCCCACTCCTCCAAGGTCGACGAATCCTCCGCTTTTCGCCCTTGCAGTTTTCCAGAGATCAAGCGAACCATGGTTCATGTCGCACATATCAGCCGATTCAAAATGCCATGTGTCATGAATGCCGAGCACCGTTCCGGGGCCCCAAAGTCTGCGGGCGACTTTCTGCAGCCACAACTCCGCATCGAGAATGGAGTTCTGAACTGAGCGATAGTATGCCAGACGCACGGGTACTTCGGAACGGTCCTCTGCCTCAAAAACGATCCTCCAGAGGTCTCGATCGAGCGGACCTTTCCTTTTGGCCTGATACGATTTGCGGATCGAAGGGGAATAGGGGATTGCTCCATACACGCAGGTGTAGCCGGGCTCGTCCCACATGATCCCATCCGGTGAACAGCCGCCCGTCTTCAGCCGTGCCAGCATTTTCCCGTACCGTTGCAGGTGCAGCCGGCTCGAGAAATCAACGTGGTTCGTCCGGACGTGAAAGAAGGCAAGGACAGACCACTGGTCATCGATTCCTGCCGGCACTGATCCGAAGGCCTCCACGTATCGATCACGTGCATTATAATACAGGCGGGCGCCTGACGTGATATCGAAAACGTCTTTCCGCCCCATACGAGTCGTTCCCCGCCTGAACGCGTAGACACGGGCGAGACCCAAAGGGTAAAACTCGACCGCTGTATCGGTCAACGTGTGGACGTGGCGCGGTGAGAGGACACAACGAATGGAGTATCGCTCCCCCCGGATGCTAACGGTGTTTGGCACAACATCCCCAAGGGCCGCATTGCCAAAGAGGAGGAGCTCCAGGCCGCTGGAGTCACTGGTAAGCTTGTGAGACACGAAACGCGGATCGGGACCGATCCAACACGACATCCCGTTTGTCGTGCACAAATCGCCGATGTGGCGACACGCCTCCACGGCTGACGGATCATCCCACGAATATCTGCTGCAACGGACGAACGCCGCAACACCGCCAAATCCGGCCTTGACGAGGTCATGGAATTGCGCTTCACGAAGGGCGTGATTCTCTATAACAGCATCGGTGATCGACCAGACCATGAGAGGTCGTGTGTGGTTGCGTCCGTCGGGCCTTCGCGTGTGCCTCACCGGAAAACCTCCAGCAGGACATTGTCGAACCAGGTCGTTCCCTTCCCCTCCTGGATGAGCAGAACGTGCAGGCGGTCCGGTGCAGGGGAGATGGGAGGAGAGATGACTTCCAGCTTGCTCCAGCCTGAGGCACGCCGAAACAGGTACGACGAAGTGAACACCTCATAGTTGTCAAGATCGAAGACGCTCCCGTTGTCCTCCCGATGAAGGCGGATTGAGAGCATCGATCTTCCATCGAGCTGCTCAGTCTTTACGAGAGCGGTGAGCTTAAAGCGTGATCCATCAACGAAGGGCGTGTCACCAAATGCAGGTCCGAGCGTGGTCGCTTTCCAGCATGATCTGCCTGCACTTTCCGAGTCGATCCGGACGGAGGCAGAGTCGTCAAATCCGCACCCTCGATCGAGAGTCAACGTTGCGCCTTCGCTCCCTTCAGTTTCCCAGAGCCATATGAAGCGCGCGTCTCCTCTAACGCTTTGCAGCGTCTCCGAAAAACGATTGATCCCCTTTACGTACAATGGCGTCATCGCAAGTTCCGGCGCAGGCCGGTCGAGGGCCCCTGTGATAATCCCTTCTGTGTCATTGGCCGTCAGTGAAGTCAGTTCATAGCCGGCGACGAAATGGGTCCCGGCGGGAAGAAGAACGTCTCTTCCTTCTCCGCAGATTTTGAAGGCGAAGTGTGCAGCCCACATGTAGGCACAGACACCGACAGTGATTACCGATTCTGACGTCACGGTGAGGCATGGATTCTCATCTTCCTGTAGCCAGAGAAACCTGTCGCCCCTCAGCATAGGTATGTTGTGTTTGTCGGACGACTCAAGGTGATGATGTGGAATCCTTTCGATGTGGGTCGGCGTGACAAGGTAACAGGCCTGGTACCCTTTCTGTTCGTTTCGTTTTGGCGAGAATGTTCCATCGGGCCAGAGGTTGGCAAATTCGACTTCACCCTGCGCCGGGTTAGGGGTGACTCTCCAGCCTTCCCCTGACACGACATCGAGTTTCGCGTCGATGACATACCTGTAGCGCCCGGAACGTTGATCTCCATGTACCGCGAGAACAAACGTGCTTCGACACGCGCCCGAACCGGTTGTGCCGGTGCACTGTACCACGACTGCGTCAGGTTTTGCTGAGACCAGGGTGACACGTGCCGCCGTGCTGGCATTCCGGTCCGGGTCCTGGTGATTTGCATACTGCATCCAGTAGAGCGGCAGTGGCACGACATCGCCAATGAGTGATTTGCCGCCCCGGCGAAAGCGCGCAAATGCCAGGGTGAGCCGCCGGATTTCCGCAATGGGTTCTCCATCGTCGAAGACGGTGAGATCAGCAGGCCCTGTCTGTTCAGCGCTGAGGTTCACGCGTAGCGAGACTGAGTTGTTCTTTGATG